>JAUWVG010000139.1 GCA_030617525.1 Candidatus Aminicenantota bacterium
CCCCTGGACCAGAATAGGCGTCCGGAGTGCCATGGACTCAAGTGCGGCCATACAGAGACTCTCAAAGTGGGATGGATGAACAGTGACAAGAGCAGAGCCCATTGCCGCATCCTTATCCTCCGGCGGCACAAACCCCAAACATTTGATTTGAGGATGTACGGGAAGTTCCATGAGAAGCTTTCCGATAAGGACAAGAGAAAGCTTTTTGTTCTTCTTATGGTACTTTAGAAAGTACTGGAAAAGCTCATCACACCCCTTTCCTTTTTCGATACGTCCGGCATAGAGAATAAACGGGGAGGACACCCCATATTTCTGGAAAAATGGATAGCTTTCCGTTACCTTCGGCAGATCCACTCCGACTCCCACAATATCCTGATACTTCCCCTCAAAAGAAAATCGCTTGCTAAGCATATTTTTTTCTGACTCAGTATTGAAGACAAAGGCATCCGGAGAATCAAAAACTTCTTTCATTATTTCAAGGTATAAGGCTGGCTCATCATGCGCTGTGGGAACGAGAGCTTTTTTGTTTTTTATTTTTGGAAGCCCCCGGAACGTATTGTAATAGAGATAGGTAAAAAAGATGAATATATCAAAATTGTTCTGTTCTTTCTCCAAAGCCTGGATGAGTTCAGGGCTTTCCGGCCCCTGCCTGTTCATCCACTCAATTTCATTGTTTTGAGTGTGCACGTTGGAAAAAATCCAGTCTGAATACTCATTGAAGGAAAAAATATCCCTTTCTTTGATAACGGGAAAACGTTCAATACTCACACCATTAAGGATAGTTTTCCCTGTAGGATATTCATTCTTCCAAGAGATGTAATCTTTCGCTGCCGAAGTAAAAACCGTACAGTCGTGTCCTCGAGCGGTCAATCTCTCGGCAATTTGGCGGCAGTGAAGTTCAGATCCTCCCATGACCTCTTTTCCGTACCGTTGAATAACAAATGCGATTTTCAAGGGAACAATCCTTTTAAGCTCTTTAGTAAAAATTCATCCAGTTTCATCTCCTGGAATCTTTTCAGTCTCTCGCGTTGGCCGTCGATGATTTTTTTTCGGACTTCAGCATCGCGAGCAACTAGCCCGACCAGTTCTGCAATATAGTCGAGTCTTTTATTTTTAATCAAGATTCCTGCTCCCTCCAAAGTAGAAGAAACCGCCGTACAGTCATAGGCAATAACCGGCAGGTCAAAAACAAGGCTTTCAATAAAAGGAAGACCGAATCCCTCATGCTCGCTCAAGGAAAGAAAAACATCAGACGCCTTATACAGAGCAAACATCTCTTCATCAGGAATGTGTCCGGTAAATAATATTTCCTCCGGCTTCAGATAGAACTCATCCGCAAGCTGGACAAGTCCTTTGTAATACCCGGGAAGAGAGGATGTTTTTCCAACAACAATCAAGCGCACAAGCGGAGACACATACTTCTTATAGTAAAAGACAACCTTAATCAGATCTTCAATTTTTTTATTTGGGACCACCCGACCCGCAAAAAGAATATTTGTCCTTCCGTCTTTATACAGATCATATGTCATGCGATCGATAGGTTTGTTGTACTTAGAAAAATCAACAAAAAGTGGAAGAACTTCCGTATTTTTGTATCCACAGTCTACAAGTTCCTGCCTGTTGTATTCCGAATCTGCCAAGGCCAGTTCGACATGAGGCACAAGGATTTCCAGCTCTTTCCGGCCAATGTCCGTGATCCTGGCCATCTCCTCGCTGTAGTTTTGGAAAAACTTGCTTGGAGTGATGTTGTGGTAGATGATCACTTTTCGGCTGGACATATCGATGAGAGCTTTGGTCAAAGGTGAAGGCAGACCAAAATGGAGGAGACAAATATCTGATGAAATTGGGGGCGGAAATTCATCAAACAACCGAGAGTCATTTTCCAGCCCCGAGTCCCTTGATAAACAGTAGATTTCGGATTGGAATCCCTGCGACAAGAAAAACCGCTTCATATGATAGGCCGTATCCCCTATCGCATCACCTTGATGAAAAGCTGGAATGATCTGGTCAATCCTCATTTTTGTCTGACCTTTTCAATGTGATTCAGGAGTATCCGGCTCACATTTTCTCTCCTGTATTTTTCCAGCGCTTTGAGTTGACACTCCATAACATTATCCCTAAAGCCCGTGTCCTTCTCCAGTTTATTTAAAACTGCGGCCGTTTTAAAAATATCCTTTTCCCTGAGCAATAGCCCTCCTCCATTCATTGTTTCTTCAACAGCACCGGCTGCATAGGCAACTACGGGAATCCGGCTGTAGAACGCCTCCAAAAGAGGGACACCAAATCCCTCATGTTCACTCATACTGAGATAGACATCGGCAATTTTAAAAAACGCGGCCAGTTCAGGGAAATCTATATGTCCGGTGAAATAAACATCCTTCACTTCCAGGGTATCAACAAGGCCGCACAGCGCAGAATAATAGCGTTCCTGTCCCCTATAGTCCCCGGCCAGGATGAGTTGGGATTCCGCATTAAAATACTTCTTGTAATAGAAAAATGCCTTAATCGTATCCTCAAATTTTTTGTTTGGGATGACCCGCCCCACAAAAAGTATTGTAAACTTTCCGTTTAAGTAAATTTGACGCGTCACAGAATCAACTTCTTTATCGAATTTAGAAAAATTCAGCAGAAGTGGAAGCACTCCGGTCTCGGGATATCCCACGTCCTCTAATTCCTTTCGGTTAAAATCAGAATCACCCAAAGCAAGATCGACCTTGCCGGCAAAAAGTTTGATTTCCAACCTGCCTTTATAACATTCCCTGGCCAGAATCCGATGATAGTCCAGAAAATATTCATACGGCGTAATATTGTGGTAAATCATGATCTTTTTATCGGGAATCCGGAAAAACATCTTAGACACGGGTGATCCAATGGAAAAGTGGAAGATGACAACATTGTTAGGAGAACTGAACTTTTTGTACTCTCTATAATCGTGCATATACTCAGCCATACGGGGATCAAAAAACCGGACAAAAATCTCTGATTCAAAACCTTTCTCTCGAAGGACAGCCTGGATCTCAAGCATTTCGTCCGAGATGGCATCTCCATAAGTCAAAGATGTGGCAAACTGATGAATTTTCATGCCGGCCTCTCCTGGAGCCTGTCCAGAAGGGAGAGATACTTTTTCTCAATAACTTCCCAAGTATAATTCTGATTAAAATACTGCTGCCCGTTTGTACCCATGATTTTCCGAAGACGCTCTGAAAATAAGAGCAAGTGGAAGGCCAAACTGAATTCTCCATAGTTTTCATAAAAGAATCCGGCATTGCTCCTCATACACTGCCCTTTCAGCACCGTACACCTGGCATTGGCCAAGACAGGTTTTCCCATCGCCCAGGCTTCAAGCGTGACCATGGACAGACTCTCAAAAAATGACGGCATAATCAAAAACTCAGCACCATTAAGTGCAGAGAATTTCTCTTCTTCGGATGTGAAACCGAGGTAAATAATATCCAAGTGCGAAGGAATCTTCAGTTTAGTATTGCCAACGAGCACCAGTTTGACATCTGTGTCCAACTCCTTTTTTAGGCGGAGAAAAAAGTCAAACAGCTCGTCACACCCTTTGTTTTCATCAATGCGTCCCACATATATCACATAGGGGCCGGGGATTTGGTGTTTTTTTCGAAATTCTTCTGTTTTAAACTCCTTGGGGACCACGATCCCCACTCCGACGACATCACCCATAACATTTTCATTCCGGGATAAAGTCTGGATCATTTCGCGCTCTTCGACGGAATTGAATACAAAGGCCAGCGGCTTCCGGAAAAGCTCTTTAAATATCTTCAGGTGGATCACGGCATCATGTTCGGCTGTCGGAACCAGAATGCTTTTATGGGGAACAGCATGAATACCCCAGTATGAATGGTAGTACCGGTAGCTGAAAAAAATAAAATAGTCATAATCCGACTCATGTTCTTTTATATGATGGATTAGAGAGGATGAGAGAGGCCCCTCTTCTTCAAGCCATCTCAGTTCATCAATCTCTTTATGCTCATTCCCTACGACAATATCCTGGATCTTCCCAAACCTCTCCGGATTTCTCGGACGGTTGACCGAAAACCTCTTGACACGGATACCGTTTATGGATTCCTCTCCCTGAGGAAAGTGATCTTTCCAGGTGATGTAATCGAAGGCTCTGGTCGTCAAGACTTCAACATCACAGAACTTTTTCATACGTTCGGCCACCCAGCGGCAGTGCAGCTCGGCGCCCCCATTGATGTCGAGTCCGTAACGCTGCACAACAAAAGCAAGTTTCATTGGGAAATCCGGGACTCCAGGGCTTTTTCCCTGCTTTTCAGATGTGCAAAATCCTTTTCCAGAATCCGGATCCTGATTTTAAGGTTTTCTTCCTCAATTTTTAACTTGGTCATTTCTACAACGATATTATGAGAAAGATTATGGAGAAGTTTGGCATACTCCTTAGCTCTAGTGAGATCTTCAAATGCCAGATCCACTCTTTTATTTGTCTCGCTGTTGAATTGGCTGAGATTTGCCTTGACTTCATCGAGAGCGCCGTTGAGAAAATCGCTCAAGAAGTCCAGTCTCTTGTTTGTTCTGTCCAAAGTTTGTATCGTCTCTCTTAATTCCTGATAGACCGGCAGCACCAGCAGCTTGATTAGTGGAGAAAATGGTCTCATGAGTTTAAACAGAAATTTTTTTGCTTTTGAAGGAACCGGTCCGCTTTCTTCAAACTCTGGAGAATTCAAAGAGGAATCCGGCCGCACATCTCCTTCAGATGCCAAATCGGCTGATTCATTCTTACGATGGGCATCTGTCTTTTTTTTGATCTGATCCATAATGTCCGCAACATCTAAATGATCATAATCGATACGGATATTCCCGGAATCAAATTGGTCATCCTTTTTATCCATTTTTTTATTCATAGGAAACTCCTCTCATAAAACCCTATCTAGTCTTCTGGAAAAGGAAGTCCTCATAGACGCTCTGGACATCCTGGATGTCTGGAAAAAGGCGCAGTGTCATTTCTTTAATTTCCCGAATTTCTTTGTCAGTCACAACACCCTCTTTCTTTTTCAAATCGATTGTCTTTTCTATTTCCTCAAGAATTTTTTCCTGGTCCTTCTTCCCCATGCTCTTAATCTCTAAAAATTTTTGCATAACATCACCATTTTTTTCTATTTAATATATCCTAAAGCCCTCAGCTGTTTTTTCAATTCTTCATCCAGAACAGCCTGCCCGGGTTTTTTGCGTTTGGCACTTCTGTAGATCTCCTCGATGCGGTTTATGATACGGTTAGCTGTTGAGGATTCCTTTTCAACAATATTGCTGAATTCTCCCGGATCAACCAATAAATTGAAAAGTTCAACGGCTTTTGTGGAGGGGGGAGGATATGGGAAAAAACCCAAATATTCTCTGCGTATTGTTTTGTTCAGGATAAGTTTTCTCCTGCCTTCATTTGTGGCAATTTTCTGCGGCAAGTGCAAATTTAGAATATTTTCACCCACATCGGACAAAAATACTCTATCCTTTTTTTCCTTTCCTTCCAAAAGGGGAATCAAACTCAGTCCGTCAAACTCATACCGGGATGAATCGATGTCCAATTCATCTAGAATCGTTGGAACGATGTCAACAAGAGAGACGATATGCTCCACTTTGGAACCCAAATATTTGGAATTCGGGAATTTGATCAGTAAAGGGACTTTCAACGATTCATCATAGAGGCTGTGCCCGTGGCCCCAACCCCCATGATCGTAAAATTCCTCCCCATGATCACTCGTAAAAATGATCATAGCCTGGTCATAAAGAGCCATCTCTTTGAGCTTCTGAACGAGAGGCCCGATAAGTTTTTCGTCTGTGTAGCGGATTTCAGCATCATACAGATCGATGATATTTTGTCGATCGTCCTCTGGCAGTTCTTTGAATATCGCGTTTTTCCCCCCCAGATAACCATTAAGATTGATATGGCTCCATTTTGATTTTTCAGAAAGGAACATGGTTTTATAGGGAGCGGGGCACGCGTATGGATCATGAGGTTGATAGGTATGAATAAATAGGAAAAAATCTTTGTTTTTGTTGCTGTCAATCCAGCGCGCTACATCACGAAAACTGAGTTCCGCCGCTTTATTCAGCAAAACTTCGTCAGTTCTCTCATAATAAGAATCGAAGCCGTCTGCAAAACCAAAAACCGAACTGACAAATCCTCCTCCGGTAAAGGCTGCGCAAAAATAATCATTCACACGTAACATTTCGGCCGCGGTGACAAGGTCCGGATCCATCTTTTCATTGTCTTGATAAACTTGGTGGTGGACAGTATTGAGGGCCGTTAGAAGTGAGACATGTGAAGAGAGCGTCCAGGGAGAGGATGCATAGACATTGACGAACATTGCGCTTTCTGACGCCAGAGAATCGATGTTTGGGCTTGTCTCTCTTTCATAACCATAAATCCCAAGATGGTCTGCTCTCAGGGTATCGATGGAGATGAGGATAACCTGGCTGTGGCTTTTTTCTTTTGGATAAATCAGTGGATT
>JAUWVG010000298.1 GCA_030617525.1 Candidatus Aminicenantota bacterium
TTATTTGATTGTTCTCCTTGTATGTCATTGAAAAAAAAACCAATCATAACTAAATCTGGTTCCAAAGACAGTCCTTCGTTTTTCAATGCATTTAAATAGAATTCGGCTCCGGTTCCATTTTTTGCAGCATTTATGACCTCATATTCCAGATTTTTGGATTCTGAGTTTAACTTTTTTTCAAGAAGTTCGGTATATAGATTGTCGATATCCTTCACACCAACGCCCCAGGTCATCGAATCGCCCAATGTCAATATTCTAAAAACCTTTTTGTCTTTATTTTTATTAAATTCATGGTCTCGATAGCCTAGTGAATTTATATTTGCGTATTTCTGCTCCCATGTTTTTTTAAATTTCCAGTTCCTATGACTTGGTACGCTATAGTCTTCTTTAAAGTAAATTCTCAAAAATACTTCCATAAATGTTAGGGCTAATACGAGGCCAAAAAGAACAATACTTAATTTTTTAAATATTTCTTTTATACGAGTTTTTACTTTTACTTCACTCATATTTTTGTCCAATTTCCACCTTCAGGCGCTCTTTGCAACCTATATCATAATGAACCTTTGTGGTCAAAGATATAGATATAGAAAACGGATGTTAGTGTTATTTTTTCAGAGTGTTTGTGATTTTAGAACGATGTCTTCTAAGGATATTATCAATAGAATCTTTGGGGAGGGATTTGTTCTGGGCCGCCCATTCAATCAGGTACAATGCAGCCTGCAGGTTTTCTTGGAAAATCGGTTGGATATCCCCTTCGGCATTAAAGAATTCTCCAAGCTGTGCGCTGGAGGGAGGGAGCTCCAGCGTAAATGATGGAATACCATACGTACCAAATGACCAATCGGTTGTATCCCCATTGGTTGTGTAAAGCGATCCGGAGCCCTGGCCAAAGCTGTAATACCTGCCGTTTACAGTTTGCATGCGCTGGGACATGTTAGCGGCAAGCACATTCAAAAGTACATCCTGGTCTGTTGGCAAAGATGTGTATCCCCAAGGATAGAGAATGACCTGGGAATAGCTGTGATAGCTGACCAAACTCGAAAAATGGTGTTGAGCCGAGAAATCTCGAATAGCTAAAGATTCGGGTTCCGAAAAAGGGGCCGTGCCCCGGTAGACATCCGAATTTGTGTTGGGACTTGAGCCGTTGTTATCATATCCCCATTGATATCCATAGTTCCTATTCAAATCGACACCGTAGGTTCCGTCCCCATTGTCCCTCCTGTTTTTTCTCCAGTAGCGGTAAAAATGGATGGAGTATTCCAGCCCGTCCGGATTGACAAGAGGAACTATCCAGATTTCGCTCTGATCTACCAGATTTTGAATGAACACATCTTGGTGATAGTTTTCGAGAAGATATTTCCCAAGAAGGAAAGGCACTTCGACAGAAATCCATTCACGTGCATGATGACATCCTAAAAATAAAGTTTCAGCCTCATCCTCATCAGAAAGAACATTATCAGAGATTTTTAAGGCATAGATGTTCCTGTTTTCCAAACTGTCTCCAATATCATAAACTTTGGCCAAATCCGGGAAGGTATTTTCGAGGTCCAGAAGATCTCTTTCCAGTTCTACGTAAGAGTGAAAATCTCCGTTGGCCCCTCCTTGAATAGAAATATCTAACTGGTTATCCGGGGAAAAATCGTGGGTCTCTAAAATAAATGGAATGGATTGTCCATTGAGCTCGGACATAACTTCAGAGTCGGCGACAATGTAGATTCTGCCGCCCTTCTCCATGAGTAAATCAAGATGGAGATATTTTATCTTTTCTCTGTTTATGTGGCTGTTTTCTATACTGATGATTTCAGTTAAATCATAGTTTTGGGCAACAACCGGGGCAATAAAAATTGTTTGTAAAAAGAATAAAAAAAGAAGTCGTTTTGTATAAAAATTCCATGAATTTATTTTGTCTATGTTTTTCATATTGTCTGTCCGATTAAAAAATTGAAAGTTAAAAAGATTCTACGAAAGGCCAAATCGAAACCGGATCCATATTCTTTGCCTGAGATATAGCCCACGTCCAAATGAACTTTCCTTAAATGGATTCCAGCCCCAAATGTGTAACAGAAATAATAAGAATTTGGATTTATCATCGGCTGTGGGTCATAAATGACCCCCAGACGAAGAGGCACATCCAGGATAGTGTTAAAAAGAGGATATTCATTCGTATATTCGAGCCCGGCATTGAGCCTGAAAACATCCTTAAAATCTCTCCGGAGTATTTCCCCAAAATAGTGGACCGTGTAATTCGACCAGTTTAAAAACGAGGCATCGGCAGCAATGGTTAAATTCTGGAGAATATTTGATTGAAATCCCAATCCGATCATAAGTGGCTGGTGGTAGATACTTGTTTCTGAGCTGTCAATTTGAATGTCTGTGTCAACGGTTGAATCGAAAAATCTATACAGGCTTTCGCTGTCCGCATTTTTTTTGTAAGGAAACCGGACAACAGCAGCCACAGAAAAATTTTCCAAAATATCAAAGACAATCCCGCCGTTGATATAAAATCCATAAAAATCATGAGCCTTGTCATCCGAAATTGTTTGGTCGGCTTGAGTCCAGTGTTCTTCCAAGTGTTTTTCATATGTTCCCTGAATCAAATTAAGACCCAAACCTAAAGAAATCCCATTTGTAATCTTTTTAGCAATAGAAAAATTATAGTTGAGAAGAATTCCGGTTTGACTGTACGTAATGGAGTAATAGAGTTGGCCGGCGAACTCGAAATCCCAGCTGACCTCCGGCCGGCTGTAGTATTCCTGAACTCCAACGGATAGAGAAAAGGCCCAGCCTCTAATGTTGAGAGAAATTCCCGCAAAATCTCCTGAATAGAGCCCAAACGCACTGTTTTGGGGGGAATGATAAGCCCCAGTGTTGACGATTCCGTACTTATTCATTGTGGTTGATCGATAGGATCCGCTGAATGAAAGAGTAAACTTCGGGAGCTTGGTGAGCAGGGCTGGATTGGAGAGAGATACTGCGCTTCCATCCGAAAGTGTGAATGATGTACCTCCCCGGCTGAGAGAAGCGGCTGTTGTGATTCCAAAAATGTTCCATGTTTGTAACGGGGCTTCATCCTCATACTGACCGAGGACAAGCTGGGATAAAGCCGGATGCGGGAGGAAAAAAAGTAGGCTAATAATAGAGATCAGCAACAAGCAAAATTTTAATTTTTTCATGATCATTTTAATTCTAGCGTTCATGGCTGATATTTGCAAATACAGGGCATTTATGCTATAGAATATGGTTTTTAAAAGAATAGGACTATGAAGAATATTGAAAGAATAAAAATCACAGGAACGGGAATTTATGCTCCCGAAAAAGTTTTGACCAACCGTGATCTTGAAAAAATGGTTGATACATCGGATGAATGGATTGTAGCTCGTACCGGGATCAAGGAAAGAAGAATCGCTTCTGAAGATCAGGTCACATCTGATCTTGGTGTGATTGCCGGTCAAAGAGCATTGAAAGACGCCGGATTGAAAATCAACGATATTGATTTGATTCTGATGGCCACCTCCACGCCGGATACAATCTTTCCTTCGACAGCCTGTTGGGTTCAAAAGGGACTGGGAGCTGACCATATTCCTGCCTTTGATCTTTCAGCTGGCTGTACCGGTTTGCTTTACGGAATGATCGTTTCCGAAGCCATGATATTAAATGGGGCCGTTCGCAGGATTCTTATTATTGGTGCTGAAATGTTATCAAGGTTTGTCAATTGGGAGGACCGGAATACCTGTATCCTTTTCGTAGATGCGGCTGCGGCTTTGGTTCTGGAAAAGAGTGAGGATGAATCCGGGATGCTGTCTTCCTACTGGAAGGCAGATGGAAATCTTGGCGATCTTCTCTCCATGCCCGGCGGTGGATCAAGACATCCAGCGAGTCCAGAAACATTGGAACAGAAACTGCATTGTCTCCAGATGAAGGGAAATGAAGTATTCAAGCATGCCGTCAAAAGAATGGGAGAAGCTGCACTGGCTTCGCTGGAAAAAGCAGGCCTGACAACTGATGATATCGATTACCTGATTCCACACCAAGCCAATATCCGGATCATCGAAGCCACCGGAAAACGTCTCAAGCTTCCCAAGGAAAAAGTCATCATAAACATTCAGAAATACGGGAATGTCTCTGTGGCCACAATTCCAATCGGCCTTCATGAGTTGAAAGAACAGGGAAAACTCAAAAAAGGTGATATTATCGTACTGGATGCTTTTGGAGCAGGTTTCACCTGGGCGGC
>JAUWVG010000069.1 GCA_030617525.1 Candidatus Aminicenantota bacterium
ATATATATATAACTTTGGCGTGTCAAGAAATGACTACATGGTCGGGGGGGGATTGTATCCATCACACAATCTTCACACAATCGTTTCATAAACTTCATTCTTCTCAATGAATTTTCAGGGATACTTATTATATTGGTATGTTCTCTTTTCATCCAGCCTAGCTTTTCGTCTTGTTCCAAAATATATTTAGACTGGAATATTTCGAAAAAAGTTTTCAACCCGGCAAAAGATGAAGCGGCTCAAACAAAAACAGTTCAGGATTCTATTCCTTTTTATTCTTGGAGTCGGAGTCCCCAGTCTGCTGCTGGGGTATCTGGCTTTTCGGGGCATACGTAATGATCAAGCGCTGCTGGAAAGGGAGAAGCGTGAAGAGCTTCAGAGTTTGGCGGAAACCATAACGTCTGAGATTGAAAACAGGATATCTCAAACTGAACAGTCCTTCCTGGATTTGATAGCAGAGGAACCGAAATTGGAGACCCCAAATTTTCTTTTGAAACTTGAAGCGTTCAAAGATCAAAATCCTCTGATTAAAGAGCCCTTTTATTTCGATAAGGAGGAAGGAATTCATTTTCCGGCAGCCAGGCTCCTGTATTTGTCCGATGGAAGCACAGAACCTTTCACCTCTCCTTCTCTTCCATCTAACCTGTCGAGGGTCTTCAATCAAGGTCGACAGGCAGAATTTCAGCAGAAAAATTATCGAACGGCCATCTCTTGCTATCAACAAGCCTTTCGACTTGCTTCTGACAGTAGGAGTAAAGGAGAACTGCTGAACGCGGCGGCGAGGGTTCAGAAAAAGTCTTCACAAATCCAAGAGGCCATAGATACCTACAAAGTTGTGAACGAAAACTACGGCCGGGTGAGCCTTTCGACAGGCGTCCCCTTGGGGATAGCCGCACATTTGGAAATCGGTTCTTTATATCTTCTGCTGGAAAATCCCTCATGTGCAGTTCAATCATTTGTTGATTTGTACAGAGATTTGCTTCAGGGTTTCTGGAAGCTGGAGAGGGCGCAGTATGACTTTTTTACCCAAAGCCTTAAGGGTTCCCTTGACGATATCTTTTCTGAATCACCGTTATCCTCCAATCTGGAATCTCTGAAGAAGGATTTCCAGCAGCTTATGGATGAGGAGAAGATGCAGAAAGGAAGAACAGAAGAACTGCTCGTTTTTCAAGAAAGAGCGACATCGGATTTGTTATCAAGGGGAGCACAAGAATCGGGAGGGATAAAAAACCTAACACAGAGATTTACGCTGGAGATCGGCCGTAAATTCTTTCTAACAGTTCTTGTCAAAGAAACTCCTGACAATAAAACCCAAAACAGCAGGCATTGGGGATTTTTAATAGATCAAAATTCTATCACCTCTAAAGTCAAAGAAAGCATTTTAAGGAATCTGATCTCTACAAAAGAAACAGGGTGGCTTGTCATGGATAGAGAGGGAAAATACATTTTGAGTTCCGATGTTTTACCTGCTGGTTCGATAAATTCCCAGGCAAATTTCATAGGAAACTTTCCGGACTGGCAATTGGAGCTCTATCAACAGGATCCACAACTTTTCGAGACCTTTCTCACTTCTAAGCGAGGTGTCTATTTTTTTATGTTCCTTCTGATTGGAGGCATACTCATTTTCGGCCTGATCCTGACTGTGCGGACTGTCTCCCGGGAACTTGAACTGGCACGGATGAAATCCGATTTTGTCTCAACCATCTCCCACGAATTTAAAAGCCCTCTAACATCCATCCGCCAGCTTGCCGAGATGCTTCAGTCCGGGCGGATTCCTTCTGAAAAACGCCGTCAGAAATACTATGATGTTCTCGTCGAGCAGAGCGAGAGGCTGTCTCTGCTTACTGAGAATGTCTTAAATTTTGCCAGGATTGAGGAAGGAAAAAAAGAGTTCAGGTTTGAATTGGTCGATATCAAGGCCATGCTTGAGGACATCGTTTCACCTATCCAGGAAAGGGTTTCTCATGAAGGTTTTGAGCTGGAATTGAAAATGGAAAGTCCACTCCCTTCCATTAAGGCCGACAGTGTCTCGATAAATCAGGCGTTAACCAACCTGATCGACAATGCCATTAAGTATTCAGGTGAAAAAAAGAGAGCTATTGTCCGCGTTTTTGTAGAAGACAATACGCTGACAATTTCCGTGAGGGATTTTGGGATAGGTGTTAAAAAGGAAGAACTGAATAGAGTTTTTGACCGGTTTTACAGGGGTGGAGACGAACTAACCCGGACAATC
The DNA here is from genome assembly GCA_030617525.1 of Candidatus Aminicenantota bacterium. GTDB lineage: Bacteria > Acidobacteriota > Aminicenantia > Aminicenantales > Aminicenantaceae > JAUWVG01. The sequence goes on from JAUWVG010000069.1 coordinate 2,234, forward strand.
AAAGGCAGTGGATTAGGGCTGACACTGGTCAAACAAATTATAGAGGCCCATAAAGGGAATGTAAGCGTGGAAAGTGAACCGGGACAGGGCAGCACTTTTACCATCAAACTGCCTCTTTAATAAAAGGAAGAAAGAATGGAAAAAATCTTAATCATTGAGGACGAAGAGAGCATCCTGATGGCACTGGAAGACAACCTTAAGCTTGAAGGATATGATGTAGCCAGCGCCCGGGATGGAGAGTTGGGACTTTCCAAGGTTATGGAAAACCAATACGACCTCATCATCCTCGACATCATGCTGCCCAAGATGAACGGCTTCGATGTGTGTAGGCGGATTCGGCAGGAGGGGATCTCCACTCCCATTTTAATGCTGACAGCCAAGAGCCAGGAAATCGATAAAGTTTTGGGATTGGAGTTGGGGGCCGATGATTATGTCACTAAACCCTTCAGTCCCCGGGAGCTTATCGCCCGAGTTAAAGCTCTTCTGAGAAGGGCAAAGCCACAGGAACAGGGGATAGAATTTTATCACTTTGGGGATATAGAAGTTGATTTTAAGAAGTACGAAATAAAGAAAAAGGGAAAACAAATCTATCTGACCGCCTTAGAGTTTGCTCTGCTCCATTTTCTGATTAAGCACAAAGGAGAAGTTGTATCCCGGGACGCCATTTTAGATGAAGTCTGGGGAAATGATGTTTTTGTCCAACCCCGGACAGTTGATAAACACATTGCCGAGCTGCGGAAAAAGATCGAAGACGACCCTCCCAACCCGAAGTTTGTTGTCGGTGTTCGGAGTATTGGGTACAAATTTGTGGAGTGAGGTCATGGTATCTTCACATAACGAGGATAAAAGCGTCATGATTTGGAAGCTCTTTCGGCGTATCTTTCCTCATGATGAAACAATAAAGAAGGAGGTTTTAATCATGAGGTCAAATCGTTTTTTAATCTGTGTGTTTATTGTAGTGATGGTGTTTCTTTCTCAAGGATTTTCCCAGCAGAGCGCTGAAAAGCTGTTCCAAGCTGGGATCTATCAAGAAGAAGTCAGCGGCAACCTGGAAGAGGCCATTAAAATCTATCAAAAAATCATCAAGGATTTTCCGGATAACCGGGTGATTGCAGCTAAGGCTCAATTCCAAATCGGTCTGTGCTATGAAAAGCTGGGCTTACAAGAAGCCCTAAAAGCCTACGAGGAGGTTATCAGCAATTACGGGGAGCAAAAAGACGTTGTCGCAAAAGCAAAAACCCGGCTTTCGAAATTAGAACAATCAGATGTGAAATATAAAGAGCCAGAGGGAATCAGAATCAGACAAATATGGGAAAAACCCTATCAGGATTATATAGGAACAGTTTCTTCCGATGGACGGTTTCTCACTTATGCAGATTGGGGAAAAGGTGATGTCGCTATCCTTAATATAAAAAGCGGGGAAAATCGTTTGCTCACCCATAAAGCCACCTATGATAATCCACAGGAATATACAATGGGTTCTGCGATTTCAAAAAATGGCAAACAAGTCGCTTATTCCTGGTGGAGATCAAACGACAATCTCGATTTATATCTTGTTGATGTGGATAACCCATCACCACGTCTTCTTTACCACAATGAAGAGGGGGAGGTGTATCCTACAGCATGGCTTTCGGATAAAGAACTTATTGTCGGCAGACACCTTACCAGGAAAGGATCCGTTCAAATTCTTTCTTTAAACATTTCAGATGGGACAAAACGTGTTCTGAAGACTGTTGATGGGATGGGTTGGTTGCGGTTGTCCTGTTCTCCGGACGAAAAGTATATCGCTTATGATTTTGCAAACAAAACTAATAAGGTGAATTCTGATATCAATATTTTAGTGGTGGATGGAGGCAGTGAAATATCTCTGGTCAATCATCCGGCTAATGACAGGGTTCTTGGTTGGATTCCCGGAAGAAAAGAGTTTCTGTTTATTAGTGATCGTTCAGGGACATGGGATTTGTGGGCAATACCTGTGGTAGATGGAAAATCCTCCGGACCTGCAAAGCGAATATATACTGATATTGGTGATGTGCAGCCTGTGGGATTTTCTGAGAGCGGAGACTGTTTTATCGGCTTTTCCAGGCGTAATTTTAATACTTACATTGTACCCTTTAACAGAGAAGCAGGTGAGCTCAAGGAAAAATCAAGCAAATCCTTGCTGGATTCAAATCTATGGGTAAAATGGTCTCCGGATGGACAATATTTAGCCTATATTAAGGAGGACAGTAAGGCGGATAACGCCTGGCAACTTACTGTTCAGGATCTAAAAACCAACGTAGAACGAAAACTTGCGGATAACATGTTTTTGGCCATGTCACCTTGCTGGTCTCCCGACGGAAATTCGATTTTAGTTGTTGGCATGGAGAAAAGTAAATTCGGAACAGAAGGTTATTATGGAGGTATTTACCAAGTTGATGTTAAAACAGGTCAAACAACCGAAATTCTTCTTTTATCCGATTATAAATACAACATGCCTGATGATCAAGCCTTTCCCCTTTCAGATATTCAATGGTCTTCAGACGGAAAAAGTTTTTTCTATCTGTTTTTTAAAGACCGTCTGGTCAAACATGATTTGGAAACCGGCGAAGATAAGATACTTTATAAACATTCTTATTTCAACAGGGGTGTTTTGACACGTTCTCCTGATGGAAAAAGGCTGCTTTTTGCTGTTGGATTTCCTGAAGAAAATAAAACTCGTCTTTTTACAATGTCTGTAGAAGGAGGACAAGAAAAAGAATTGTGCACATCACAGGAAGCTAACCATTTTAATATGGCTACGTGGTCTCCCGATAGCGAGTATATATATTTTTCTGAACGAAAGGATGGGACCAATTTATGGCGTATACCTTCAGAAGGAGGAAATCCTCAAAAAATCTGGCACTCAGAAAACAGAGCTGAAATATTCAGCATTCATCCCGATGGAAATCAAATAGCTCTTTCCATACGTGAAAGAACAACAGAAATCAGAGTGATTGAGAACCTGGTTCAGGAGCTTGAAAAACTTGATAATATAAAAAAATGATTCCATAGATATAACAATTCATATTCAAATACGTCCGTAAAAGGGGGATTGATGAGGACGGCTCTCATTGGGGCCGTCCCTTTCTTTTATTACGGATTATGCCGTGGTTGATAAATCTGGTTTTCTATTTGGCGGTGGAACGTAGTGCCAGTGCGGTCCATATGGCTCCCGCTAGATCAAAAACACCAAAAAGAATCAGAGTGGGTTTGACATAATTCAGTAGGACAAATACAACAAAAAAGACCAAAATCGTATCGGTATTCACGCGATAGTCCCAAGGGGAAGTGATTACTAATTGTTCTCCAGGCGGATAAAGTATCCGAAATTATCGACGGTTGTTCACTTTCTTAAGGAAATTTTCCTTCTGGCTTAGACTCCATCGCATATTTATTATTAAATTAAAAAAAAATCTTGACAAAAAAACTACATAATGGTATTTAAGTACCAGAATTAGTAATAGGAGTTTAAATGTCGCATTTGATCAATATCTCGGAAGCTGCGTCGCTGGCTTTACACGGACTGGTACTCGTAGCCCAGCAAAGTCCCAATACAGTAAATGCAAAATACCTGGCAGAAAAATTAGATGCATCAGAAGCTCACCTGGCAAAGATATTCCAAAGATTAAGTAAAAGCGGACTCGTCAGATCTTTTCGTGGTCCTACAGGTGGATTTGTGCTGAATAAACCTGCGGAAGAAATCAGCTTTCTTGATATTTATGAGATCGTAGAATCTAAAATAATCCTGAATGATTGCCCTCTGGATAAAACAGGATGCACATTTGAAAATTGTATATTTGATGATGCCTTAATAAATATTTCGAATAATATATACAAAACTTTTAAGAATATAAAATTATCTAATTTTATTGAATAGGTCGGTATAATGTTTGAAATATTAATAGGAATAATTAAGTCAGTTCAATCTGTGAGTTAAAAAGGAGAAATAATGAAACGAAAAATTATTGAAATAAACGAAAAAAAATGTAATGGTTGCGGATTGTGTATTCCCAACTGCCCAGAAGGTGCACTGCAGATAATTGATGGCAAAGCCAGACTTATTAGCGATTTATTTTGCGACGGACTTGGTGCTTGTATCGGAGAATGCCCGGAAGGAGCGATCACAACGATTGAGCGGGAAGCCGAACCTTACGACGAAGCAAAGGTGATGGAAAACATCATCAAGGCTGGAGCGAACACGATCAAGGCGCATCTGAAACATTTGAAAGACCACGACCAGAATGAATACTTTGAGCAGGCAGTTGTCATCTTACTTAGAAAAGGACTTCCCATTCCTAAAATTGAAGAAGATTCCTGCCTCGGCGGGACTTGTCCGGGAGTAGCTGCTCATTCCATAGAACGAGAAGAAGAATCTGTTACAAATTTGAATGTGAAAATGGGATCCGAATTGCAGCAGTGGCCGGTGCAATTGCATCTAATCAATCCGAATGCTCCCTACCTAAAAAATGCAGAACTTTTGATCGCTGCGGATTGTGTTCCCTTTGCATTTGCGAATTTTCATCAACGATTTGTGAAAGGTAAGATCGTGATAAATTTTTGTCCAAAGCTCGATTCGGGGATTGATTCTTATATTGAAAAATTGGCAGAAATCTTTAAAAATCAGGATATTAAATCAATAACCATCGTTAAGATGGAAGTTCCCTGCTGTGGTGGAATTGAGCACATAGTTATGAAGGCATTAGAAAAAGCAGGAAAGGCTTTATTTGTAAAAACCAATACCATCTCTATTAATGGAGAAATAATTTAAAATTATAAAAGGGGAAACAAAAATGAGTATGTTTTGTTTTCAATGCCAGGAAACGGCAAAAAATGAAGGATGTACAGTTGCGGGAGTATGCGGTAAAAAAGCTGATACAGCAAGCCTGCAGGATTTATTGATCTATGTTTTAAGAGGTATTTCTATCTACGGTGAAAAAGCAGAAGAGTTTGGTGAGCTGGAAAGGAAAACCGGATTATTTATTGCTCAATCACTTTTTTCTACAATTACAAATGCTAATTTTGACAATGATAGATTTGTCGCTCAAATCAAAGAAGGATTGAATATCCGGAATGAATTGAAAGAAAAATATGGAGACAAAATTGAAAGCGAACTTCACGATTCTGCTCTCTGGTCTTCTGATGATGTGGATGAATTTCATAGGAAAGCTGCGGAAGTGGGAGTTCTTTTCCAGAAAAATGAAGATGTTCGCTCTCTGCGTGAACTTCTGATTATCGGTTTAAAAGGTCTTGCTGCTTATGCAGATCATGCTGCTATGCTGGGATTTGAAGACGAAAAAATTTATGCTTTTATAATGGAAGCACTTGTTTCTACAACCAAAGATCTGAGTGTTGATGAAATGGTGGCAATGGTAATGAAATGCGGAGAATATGCTGTAAATACTATGGCACTTCTCGATAAAGCAAATACTTCCACTTATGGGAACCCGGAAATCACAAAAGTTAATCTCGGTGTTCGCAACAATCCCGGTATTCTGATTTCCGGTCACGACCTGAAAGATATGGAAGAACTTTTGAAGCAGACTGAAGGGACCGGTATCGATATTTATACTCACAGTGAAATGCTGCCGGCAAACTATTATCCTGCTTTCAAAAAATATGATCATTTTGTGGGAAATTACGGAAATGCCTGGTGGCAGCAGAACAAGGAATTCGAGTCTTTTAATGGTCCGATCTTGATGACAACCAATTGCATTGTTCCTGTGAAAGATTCATATAAAGACAGAATTTTTACAACAGGAATGGTAGGGTATGCGGGAGTTAAACATGTTCCCGATAGAGAAGATGGAAAAGTTAAAAATTTTTTTAAGATTATCGAACTTGCAAAAAAATGTGATCCGCCAACTGAAATAGAAACAGGTGAGATCATTGGTGGATTTGCTCATAATCAGGTCCTTGCCCTTGCTGATAAAATCGTGGATGCTGTAAAATCCGGAGCTGTCAAACGCTTTATCGTGATGGCTGGCTGTGATGGTCGGCAGAAAGCAAGAAATTATTATACTGAAGTGGCAGAACAGGTTCCGAAAGATACTATTATTTTAACTGCCGGATG
>JAUWVG010000338.1 GCA_030617525.1 Candidatus Aminicenantota bacterium
CCCCACCACCCCCCCCTGGCGAATATTGAACACAACAACAAGGACGTAAACCATATGCTGAGGAAAATGGGGAGGAGAGAGTCCAACCCACACTCACTGTGAAGTGAACTGGATTTTGAGTCCAGTGCGTCCAATATATCGAGCTAATAATCATTATGATATTTATCTGCCCTTCAGCATATGTTAAATACAAAAAAAGCTATAGATATATAGTGTAGATATATCGATGAAGGACTTAACCTCCCTTCGGACCAAAAGGGGGGCTTGGGGTTCATGGGTTTTTAATTGAGGGATAGAGATAGATGATTGATTGGAGAATTAGCCAATGAAAGAGCAAGGAAAAAGCCAACCGGATAGACAATAAAAATATAGATAGACTAATCCCCATGTGCCATATGTGTGCCAAAAATTGTTGAATCCTGCTGAAACTACGGGTCTATAGTATAAAAGACAAAAACAAAGAAAAGCCTAAAAATCAAGGGAAACCTCTGGTACGCCCAACTAGATTTCTATAGAACTCCTCAACAATTTTGCCATTTTAGACAACAGGTGGAAAGGATTTATGAGATCTTTGGTGAGAGTACTACTTAATCTCAGCCTACCCCGGAATTAATTCGCCAACAGATTGTATCAATTGAGGGAGGGAATCCGATGAAAAACAACGACTCATAATTTCAATTATTTTTGCACATATAATACTTGTTTCATGTTCCAGTGATATAAGGTAACCTCCGAGATCCCCAGCTTACAGATAATCTCCGCCACCGGTGTGCCGCTCTCAGCTTGGTGTAAAGCAAATGCAATCTGCGTCTCTGTGAGCCGTTTTCTCTTCTTCCTTGTCTCCTTCTCGGATGCCGATTCTATCACAAAATACTAACATCCGTTTTGGACCAAGATCCGGGGAGCAGATCAGTTATGGACCCATACATCTAATTGACACCTCCCTTTTTTCTGTGATATGTTTATCCCATCAAGTATAGAGAATACGTTAGGGGGGTCACAATGACAGAATTTGCATCAATTCATAAAGGAGCAGCTTTAAAAGAGCTGCAGGTACCAGGGGAAACAATTCCGGATATCTTTTTAAAACACGCAGCAAAATACGGCTCAACCCGAGCGGCGCTTCGGTATAAAAAAGATGGCAGTTGGAATGAATACTCCTGGAGAGACTATTTAAGTAATGTCGAAAAAGTTGCGGGAGGGCTTAAAGCGCTGGGCATAAATCCCGAGGATAAAGTGTGTATTATCTCGGCAAATTGTGCAGAGTGGTTCTTTATAGCCCTGGCCGTCCAGAGCTTGGGAGCATACCAGGTCCCCATTTATCCCAACGCAACTCCAGATCAGGCAAAATATGTTGCCGAGCACAGCGAGGCCAAGATAGTCTTTGTTCAAAATCTGGAACAACTCTCCAAGACAGATAGCTGGCGAAATGATCTCGTGAATCTTAATCAAACTATCCTGATGTTTGGTGAACCGCCTGATGGCGTTGAGAAGTTCGAGGAGCTTCTCGATCAAGGATCTAAATATTGTGATGAAAATCCCAGCTTTCTTAAGGATCAAATTGAGAAACTCACACCCGATTCTCCAGGGGGAATTATTTATACTTCAGGCACGACAGGTCCGCCGAAAGGAGTCATGCTGACGCAAAAAAACCTCGTTGTTGAGAGCGCCGGATTATTGACCGTGTACGATTATCTCTATGAATCTGAAACGATCTCTTTTCTACCCCTCTCTCATATCGCCGAACAAGTTCAAAATATTACTGGCGGGATTGCCGGCGGTTTTACGGTGAACTTTGCCCAGAGTCTTGACACGCTGATGGAAGATCTAGCCGAAGTTCGTCCCACTCTTTTCTTTTCTGTCCCCCGTCTCTACGAGAAAGCCCGAACCGTTATTCTGGAAAAAGTTGCCGATGGATCGGCTGTCAAGCGATATCTGTTCAATTGGGCTCTCAAAGTGGGAGAAAAAGCCAGAATATACAGGAACAGTAATCAGGATCTTCCGTTTATGACCAAGAAAAAGTGGAATCTAGCCAGTAAGGTTGTCTTTAGTAAGATAAAGACAAGAATGGGGCTGGACCGGGCACATTTTATGGCAAGTGCTGCAGCTCCACTCCCTGCCGCAGTGTGCCGGTTCTTTGGGGCTATGGGAATGGACATATTTGAAATGTTCGGACAGACTGAATGCACGGGTGTATGCAACGCGACCATTCCCGGTAAAACTGTTCCGGGCGCCGTTGGGGCACCTTTGCCGGGCTGTGAAGTGGCCATCGCCGAAGACGGCGAGATTGTCACGAGAGGCGACAATGTTTTCTCCGGTTATTTTAAGGATGAAGCCGCAACCAATGAGGCCTTGAAAGACGAGTGGCTTTACACCGGGGATATTGGTCATTTTGACGAAGGTGGATATCTCATCATTACGGATAGAAAAAAGGATATCATCATTACCGCAGGCGGGAAAAACGTCACCCCGCAGAATATTGAAGTCCTTTTAAAGGGCTATTCAGGTATTTCACAGGCCTGTATCATCGGAGATACAAGAAAACACCTGACGTGCTTGTTTACTCTCGATGCGGATAGCCTGCCAAAACTGTGCGAACAATTGGGGATAGGTGCCTTGAGCATGGAAGAGACCGCTCAAAATGAAGCCATTATTGCAACAGTCCAAAAGTATGTTGATGAAGTGAATGCGAGTTTAGCAAGGTATGAGACAATCAAGTATTTCCGCATCCTTCCCAATGATTTCTCTGTCGAAACTGGAGAATTAACGCCAACTCTAAAAATGAAGCGCAAGGTTGTCCAGCAGAAGTATGATCACATTATTGACTTGATGTACAACTAAAATAAACTAGCGTTCAATGAATAAAGCTCATGTTGCGACGTCGCTAGCTGCACTTTACTTTTTTAAGTCTTATGTCTGAAAAGCAATAAAGTTTTTTGCAGGTAGTAAATCTCTTCTAACTCTCACATTTTTAGCAAAAGAAGTGTGCCTTCCTCCCACATCTTCCCAACATTGAGGCGGACCGAAGTCTGCAAACAACTCTATACCTGTGAGTATTAATACTGAATTAAATGGGTTTAATATCTTTTTGGGGCTGGGGAAGTAGACTTGATCCCACTCACCTCAATTCCCCCTCAACTCCGCCAGCCTCTTTCGTGCATCCTCCACCTCAGCTATCCCCGGGTCAGCTTCCTTCCAGAGGGAGAGGAATTTTTCCCAGTGATCCTTGAATTTGGCTATTCTCTCATCGCATAAGAAATTTCATATGTTGGTTCGAATGTAGTGAAACGAAACAAATGCGGTATTTTGCATCATTTGACAAGATGTAATTTCCACTATAAATTAATAACATATCTACAATCAAAAAGGAGGGGTTTTTATGATTGAGAAAGTACACGAACATATCGTTACAGAACTTCAACAAAACACCCGTACAGATACGATTTTTGTGCAAACTGCAATAGTGCTTAATTTTTTGACTCTTGCTATTAATTCTTTATTGGCCGCAGAATCTCGCACGAACACCAATCTGCTTATTGTAATGTTCATCTTCGTTTCTCTCACAATAGTGGTTAATCTTGTCGTTATCCTAGGGATGCTAAAAGGGAAACAAACAAGGAATATACTTCTGAGTGGGCTGATGAAGATGTACAAGGACCAGAATGTGGAAGGATATTATGATCCATCACTCTTAGGTAATTACAATACCAGGTACAATCTTTTTATTCTTACAGTTGCCTTCCTGGGACTAATAGCTATTGTTGTGCCCTTTGTGATCAGATAGCAGGGTGTTGTCCAAATTCCTCTGAAACGAAACAAATTTAGCGACTAAATAGCCACTCACTCAGCCCGTAGCCTAGCCAGCATCTCCCTCGCCTCCTCAACCTCAGCTATCCCTGGGTCAGCGGCCTTCCAGAGGTCAAAAAATTTATCAAATTGATTCCGACTTAAATATTTCAAGCCTTCTGTTCGTATCCTATTGCTGTGTAATAAATG
>JAUWVG010000374.1 GCA_030617525.1 Candidatus Aminicenantota bacterium
ACAAAAAAATATGGAGATCAAATCATTCCATGGGCTGCTTGTCGATTTCATGAAAAGTCATCATTCAAAAATTGTAATTCGAGGACTCAGAGCAGTCTCGGATTTTGAATACGAATTCCAGATGGCTCTCATGAATATGAAACTGGAACCCGAAATTGAAACTCTTTTTATGATGCCCAACGTCAGTTTCACTTTTTTGAGTTCCAGACTTGTAAAAGAAGTTGCCATGCTGGGAGGAACACTGGATGGGCTCGTTCCCCAAGATGTAGAGAAAAAATTGAAAGAAAAGTTTAAAGAGAGGCCAAACAGCCTCAATTTTATAAGAGGAGAATAAAAGAGAATGTTAGGAATCGGCCGGCAAAACCAGTTGGTTGGATTGGATGTAGGCTCATATGCCATTAAAGCCGCTGAACTGAGCAGAAAAACTAAAGGCGGAGCGGACTTTTTTGTCGTCAATAAACTTGGGTATGAGATTCTTCCCCGTGACGCTATTGTCGAGGGAACCATAATGGATACAGCCGCAGTGGCAGAAACAATAAAAATGATTTTTGAAGAAAATAAAATCTCCGCAAAAAATGTTGTCATTTCTGTCTCCGGCAATTCGGTGATCATTAAGAAATTATCTCTGCCAGCAATGGAAAAAGAAGAATTGGCCGAATCCATTTTCTGGGAGGCCAAACACAGCATCCCCTACCCCTACGAGGAAACAAATGTAGATTACGCGATCCTTCCGTCACCTTTGAGCCCGGGACAGCAGAATTTGGACATTCTTCTTGTTGCCGCAAAAAAAGACAAAATCGCCAATTACACAAATGCTATTCATCAGGCAAACAAAAACCCGGAAGCCATAGAGGTGGATGTGTTTGCTTTACTGAATGCGATTGAAATCAACTACCCCGAAGTCATGAGTGAAAAGAATATCTGCATTATAAATTTGGGAGCAAGTCTCACAAATGTCATTATTGCAGAAAAAGGGATTCCCCAACTTTTCCGTGATCTTCCCCTCGGAGGTTCTTTATTTACTGAAAACCTGAGCAAAGAACTGAACCTTGGATTTGATGATGCTGAAAAAGCCATGAAAGGATTTCCTCTGGAAAACGGACTTTTAGATAAATCAAAGACAGCCTTGAATTTAAATATTCAGAATTTGCTCGAGGAAATCAGCAAGACCTTTTCCTTTTATGAAAGCGCAGATGGAAAAGAAAATAAAATCGAATCCATTTTCCTCTGCGGCGGTCTTTCAAACCTGTCTGAACTCCCCGCCCGATTTGAACAAAAATTTAGTATTGAATCTAAAATATTGAACCCATTTCGAAAAATTACGTGTGACAAAAAAAAATTCGATTCTATATATTTTGATGAATTGGGAGCCCAGTTCGGCGTTGTTGTCGGACTCGCAACAAGATATGCAGGAAAATAAGCTATGATAAGAGTCAACCTATTAAAACCGGAACAAAAAGATATCAGAGAATCCCCCATAGCTCCATCACCTCATGCCCAAGACAAGAAAAAACAACCAAAAACAGGATTGATTTTCCTCTTCGTCATCATAGCCATCATCCTTATATATTATATTCAGGATAAAAACCTAAAAAAGGAACAAAACCTTCTCAACAATGTTATTGAAGAAAAAATGACACTACAGAGTGTTGCGGAACTTCTTGTCCAGGTTGAAGAACAAAAAAACTCCCTCGAGAGAAAAATCAATTTGATCAATTCGTTGACATCTCATCAGCATGTGGCTGTCAACATCATGGATGAGCTGAGCTTGAATATTCCAGACTGGGTCTGGCTGATTGAAGCAAGTTATGATCAAAATGAAGTACGGATAAAAGGAAAAGCCCTTTCCAATACTCTGGTTGCGGATTATATGTTTAGTTTAGAAAACAGCCCTTCCTTTACATCAATCAATCTCATTTCTTCCACGCAGCAAAGAACAGGAGTGGATGAATTTTTGGAATTCTCGCTAACAGCAAGATATGTTCTTCCTCCAAAATTGGCTTCTACCGGAGAGGAAGAAACAACAGAGGAGAAAAAATGAAGGATTGGCCCTGGTACAGTTATTTGGTTGTCGCTGTCGTTCTCTTTGCTATTGTTTTCTTAATGTTTCTGAAACCCCGGAACGAAAAAATTGCAAACGCAAAAGAGGAAAGGATCCGCATAGAAAATGAGGTTAATCAGCTCAAATTAAAAAAAAGACAGCTAAACAAGATTGAATCAGAACTGCAAACACTGACCGGCACACTTAAAGACCTTGAAGTCGTGATTCCTCAGCAGAGGGAAATGTATGATATTCTGAAACAAATCCAGCAGCTTGCCTACGATTCCCATTTGGACATCGTTAAATTTGTCAATAGAGGAGAAATCGAAAAAGAATTCTATTGGGAATGGCCAATTGCCATAGAAATCACCGGCAGCTATCACAACCTGGCTATCTTTTTCGACAGGCTGAGCCGCTTCTCTCGCCTCTTTAACACCGAAAATTTTGCCATTAGGGCCCTCCCCAGGCAAAATGATGCCGAAACTATCACCGCCAATACAACGATTAAAACCTATATCTTTAGAGAAACAGTGCCTGCCGATAAGCCAAGGCCAAAATCTCCTGGGAAATAAAATGAAACGAATACGAATAATTCTTTTTTTCACATGTTTCTCTTTAGTGTTAGGAGTATCCTCTCCCTTTTTTCAAGAAAAAGAAACACAAGAAACAATTGCACCCCAAATTCAGAAAGAGAGCTCCCCCACCTATAATCCTGCAGGAAGACGGGATCCTTTCCGAAATCTTCTCGGTGGAAGAGATGCTCAAACACTCACTTACGTTGATGGAGTTCCCCAAATCTATATAGACGATGTGATTCTCATCGGAATTGTCAAAGCCCGCGGTAAATTCACAGCAATCATAAACGATGGGCAAGATTTTCCCTATTATATAAAGGAAGGCGAGAAATTCGCTGACGGTTTTGTCCGATTGATCGAAGAATCACGAGTGATTTTCAGAAAAACTCACGAAAGAGGAATCCCACTTTTAAAACCAAAAGATGTTATCAAGGAAATATATCCACAGGAGCAATAACATGAAAAGGGCAAAAGCAATATGGATGGTTATGTGTTTATGTCTCTTCCTAGCCTTCAGTGGCTTCACACAGAGCACAGATCCCTCCTATGTCATAGACCAAGTTTTTGTTCACCCTGGAATGAACAGCACGCAGGTCGTCCTTCAGTCTAAATCTCCCCCTCCACTTTTCCCGACATACTATTCTATCGAGCACCCTGCAACAATCATTGTTGACCTTGGCGAAACCACTGTCAACATCAACCAACCGTTCCAGATTGCCAGCAACTTGATTGTTGAAGACGTCATTGTGGAAGTCAGTAAAAAAGGCCACTCTCGACTTCTCCTTCCCCTAAGACAGAAAGTCCCCTACCACCTGTACACGTATCAAAACATGACAATTATCGAATTGAAAAAATTTCAAAATGATCGATTGGCCGATTTTATACCGATCGAAGTTGAAAAACAACTGCAAAATACAACAGAAAAATCCTGCTATCTCAAGGATGTCGATATTAAACAATTGGACGATCGTCTCGATGTCAAAGCCAAACTGAATGGAGAGGCCGTTGTTGATGTCTTTGCATTGGAAAATCCCTTCCGGATTGTAGCCGACTTCTACAACACAAAAAATGCTCTGAAAATTCCGGCACTGAATATCAACAA
>JAUWVG010000468.1 GCA_030617525.1 Candidatus Aminicenantota bacterium
GTCTCTGGGGAGGATCTCGAATATCAGACGGCTGATCACAGTTTTGCCGCAGCCGTATTCGCCAGTGAGCATGCCGGCACCTTTGTTTTCCTTAATGGCATAGATCATAAGCGCGGCGGCTTCCAGGTGCTGCTCGGAGAGATAGACGAAGCGCGGATCGGGAGTGTTCTGGAATGGTTTTTCTCTAAGGCCCCAGTACTTTTCGTACATTTTGTTTGCTGAATATTTTAACGATTTAGTAAACAGAATTGTATGCCAATCCCTCCCCCCTGTCAAATTGGGGCCTGGCCTGCAAAACATGAATTATTTTTGTTTTTTTTGGCGATTTGACAAAAATTGTCACATTTTTGGGGGTTTTAATGACAATGGTTGTCATATTGGAAAATAGAGCTTGACAACCCCTTTTTTGAATAGATATATTAAAGTTTCTCTCTGAGAAAATTTAGCCTTGAGCGGGGCGAGATGGTTTATTTTCAGCATAGAATATTTTCCTTTGGAACCGGGAAAAAACCTATAGAACCGATAATTCAGCTCAAGCGTTCAGCGTTAAAGGGAGGTGATGCTTATACGGGGGGAACAAAAACAATCAAATCGGGAACCAAAATTTAAATTTTTAGGAGAAAAAAATGAAAAAGATTTTAACAGTTTTATTGGCAGTGGCCTTGGTCGTTCTTTTTGTTGGGATTTCGACTGACTATGCGAAAGAAAAGGGGAAAAAACCTAAATGTGTTACTATTAAAGAGGGAATATTGCTAACCTCTGCCGGAGTTCCAATTGTGCTAGGATACGATGAATGGGGATACAATTATCAAGCGCATATGTTTAATGGCCTTTATTGTGAGTCGTATCGTAATGCTGCGTGGTGTGAACCATATAAAGATGTTGTTTTGATGATGAAGTGGAATGATGCCTGGCTGAGCAATAAAGATTGTGATGGAGATGGACTTCTGGATAGACATTTCGGTTTTAATAGTTATATCGGATCTGGCGCTTGGTTGACAAACCACCAGTGGGGAACTTATGAAGATGTTGATGGAGTAGAATGCACTTGGTCTTACTTTGTAAAGATTGTTGCTGCTCCTGCTGATGCTACCAAGGTTGATGGTATGTGGATTGCAGCAGATGGGAATGAAATTGGCCCCGTTATTTGGGGTTCATTTGCCATTATTCAACAAGTTGAGAACGACCTTTGTGCAGGATTGCATGGAGCTCAATACATAAGTCCAGTGGGTCCAGGTTTTGGAAAGTACAAACCAGGGAAATAAACTAGCATAATAACAAAAGGACAGGCTGTTTCTTAGGTCCGATTAAAACATCGGACTTTGTTTAAGAAGGAGTCTGTCCTTTTCTTTTTCACTCTCAATCCTCCCTCTTCTTGCATTTTCATAGGGATAAATTTATCCTAAATCTGAACAACCTTTTCTAAAGTCAAACAATCTATATATATGTACGTATATATATAGTGAGACGTGTAAAAAGATGAAGTGTCCGAAGTGCAAGACGGAAAATTCCGATAAGAGCAAGTACTGCGCCAACTGCGGGGAAAATCTCATCCCGACCGGCGAAGTCAATCCTTCCCCCACACGCACGCTCTTTACGGTTTTTAAAGATCTCCCCATCGGCAGCACATTTGCCGACCGCTACCAGGTGATCGAAGAGCTGGGCCTCGGCGGAATGGGCCGGGTCTACAAGGTCCTCGATAAAACAGTCGATGAAAAAGTCGCCCTCAAACTCCTCAATCCGGATATTGCTGCTCAGGAACAGACTATCGAGCGCTTCCGGAACGAACTGAAACTGGCCCGCAAGATTTCCCACCGCCATGTCTGCCGGATGTATGACCTCAGCGAAGCCGACGGGATGCCCTTCATCACCATGGAATACATACCCGGTGAGGACCTTAAAAGCCTGATCAGGCGCGCCGGTCAGATTTCTGTCGGAAAGGCCTTAAACCTTACGCAGCAGATATTAGAGGGGTTGGATGAAGCCCACCGCCTTGGAGTTGTCCACCGTGATCTTAAACCACAAAACATCATGGTCGATATGGAAGGCAATGCCAAGATCACGGAT
The DNA here is from genome assembly GCA_030617525.1 of Candidatus Aminicenantota bacterium. Classification (GTDB taxonomy): domain Bacteria; phylum Acidobacteriota; class Aminicenantia; order Aminicenantales; family Aminicenantaceae; genus JAUWVG01. The sequence goes on from JAUWVG010000468.1 coordinate 2,068, forward strand.
TTTGGGATCGCCCGCTCCACCAAAACAAAAGGGCTCACCGGGACAGGAGTCATCATCGGCACACCCGAATATATGTCTCCTGAACAGGTCGAGGGAAAGCCGGTCGATCAAAGGTCTGATCTCTATTCTCTGGGAATCATTCTTTATGAGCTGGTCACAGGGAAGCTGCCGTTTGAGGGCGATACGCCCCTCAGTGTGGCTGTCAAGCACAAGATTGAAGAACCGCGGGCACCTCAAGACATCAACGCCCAGATTCCAAGAGATCTCAACCGGGTGATCCTCAAATGCATGGCCAAAGACAAAAAGGAAAGATACCAGAGTGCCCAAGAACTCCTTTCCGATTTAAAAAAGATTGAAGAAGGCGTCCCCACAACGGAAAAGTTTATCCCGGCAGGAAAGACACAAACATCCAAGCAGCTCACTCTTACCCTTGAACCCAAAAAAATCCTCATCCCTGTCCTTGCTGTGCTAGCGGCCGCTGTGCTGATATTTGTTTTTATAAAAATCATCCCTCAAAGAAAACTTGTTTTCCGGGCGGATGACAAGCCTTCCCTGGCGGTGATGTACTTTGAGAACAATACGGGGGATATGGCTCTCGATCACTGGCGAAAGGCTCTTTCCGATCTTTTAATCTCCGACCTCAGCCAGTCGAAATATCTCCGGGTTCTAAGCGGCGAGAAGCTCTACAATATCCTTGAGAAAATGAACATTCTTGAGGCAACCAGCTACTCCTCCGATGATTTAAAAGAGGTGGCCCAACGGGGAGAGGTGGAAAATATT
>JAUWVG010000140.1 GCA_030617525.1 Candidatus Aminicenantota bacterium
AACTAGATTTCATGATTTCAGGTAATATCTCGATTTCACACTGTTAATTGGCCATTTATACAATATGTCAGTATTTTTGACCCCAAGAGGGCGAACCGATCTTACCACATCTGCTTCGTCACGGCCCATTCGCAGTGGATAACCACAGCTTCATGGTCCGATGCCTTGCATCTGCAGCAACCTCGGCACGTGAATAATCCAGGTTAAATATTCAAACCATTTTTTTAGAGAAAGGTCAACTCTAAAAAAAGTTATCTGCGAGGTAATCCTTCCAGATATTTTCGAACCAGCTCTCTTCTCTTGGAATAGGCCGGATATCTACCCAATTCTTGGTTATTTCCTTTTTTTCATTCAGCCGCACTTCCAATATCTTCTTTTCCACAAATGAGCCCTTTTCATTCAAACTGAAGCGCCATTCCTCACCCAGCTTTTCACAGGGTTTTTGGCCGCCCTTGTCCAGCACGAGAAAAGAACCACGGCTTTTTCCGTCATTGTGTATATACTCGACGATAGCGTCCAGATACACCGCATGAGTCAAACAGAGGTCTAGATTTTTGAATGCTTCGGGAAGCTTTTGGAGAGAGGACACTCGCATCTCTTTCCGGATTCGTGCATAAAGATCCCAGGCTTTATTCCTGGCGTCCTCAATCTGCTTTGGATCACGAATATGCGCCCCGAAAGAAGACATCCTGCCCTGAATTTCTCGACGTGTTGAATGAAGAAATTCGTCATCTTTCGCCGGAAAACGGCTTAATCGATTGACAAAATCCAAGATGTTTTTAGTCTGGGCAGAAACCGCTGCGGCAAAAATCCCTTCATCCGGAGGAGATGCGGCATACCGCTTTGTGATAAAAAAAGCGGCTCTTTGGCTTCCCACCTGTCCCGCATTAAGAGCCGATCCACCCGGCCTATAGATCCCGTGAGAACCGTTCACTTCACCAACAGGAAACAGGTGTTTGATGTTGGATTCCCACCAGACATTTCCCCGCAGACCGCCGTTGTTGTGCTGGGCACAGACGGCAATCTCCAGGTATTCTTTTTCTAGATCGATATTGTGCTCTTTATAAAGATCCACCGCAGGCAAATTCATTGCTTTCAATCTTTCGATAGGAGTTCCAAACAAAACCCCGGATTTTTCCAGATACTTGTAGGCTTCAGCTCCAAGGTTCTCAAAAGAAAATTCCGCAAGACAACCGCCTCCTGTCAGATTGGCCGTGTAATCAAGAAAAACTCTCCGCCCTTTGACTACGGTTTCTTGATATACAAGAACGTCAATTAAGGAGGACCCATAGTCTCTCACTTTTTTTGGATCAAACGGCCACTGGTAACCTTTGAGAAAAATCGCGGTCGCCAGTGTCCCCATGTCCGGAAAATATTCGTTTAAAAACTCTTCTTCACCTCTGCCATCCATATCCGTGGACACATAACGAGGGATGACCTGCTGGTAGGTTCCAGAAAGGTTCCACCTGAATTTTATTGAGGCCAAACCAAACTGGGATTCGGTCAAATTCTGGCCGACAGCCCCAATGGACAGTGCCAGACCGTGAGAGCCCAGCTGGCTCTCCGGATAGACAGACGTCCTGTAGATTCCGCCAGGTCCTCCTGTTCCCAGGACAACATTGACCGCATTAAACAGGACTAAGCCCAGCCTGCCGGCAGCAAGTTCTGTCTTATCGAGCGCCACCGCCCCTATTACATGCTGGTTGTCTTCTATTTTTTGTGTGAGTAAAACAATGATTTCATGGTCATTTAAAACCGGAATTCCTTTTTTCTTCACTTCACCAGCCATGGCTTCAAACATGAGATGGGACGTGAGAGGCCCGGCAGAGGTCCCCCGGCCCAAAGGATCATGGTCTGTTTTATATCCCACATAACCACCGAACCGGTCGTGGGGAAAAGGAACGCCCAGGCCGATGAGATTGAAAAATGCCAATGACGAATTTTGGGCTTCACACAACGCAATGTCGCCGTGCATGGAGCCTCCTGAAAAAAGGTCTTCGGCCATCCTGATTGGAGAATCGGATTCTTGTCCGTATAGAGACTGTTTATAATACGTCTGTTTATCCGACCCGGCGTTATTGGAGGTACCCGCTCCCCAACGTTCTGTAGCGATCGCAATGTCTTTCTGTCCTGATCCAAACAGCCGCAGGGCGGCGTTAAGAGATGCCGCCCCGCTGCCAATAATCAATGTGTTGACAGAAAAACAGGGAATAGTCAAACCAACAATCTCTAGAACCGAGGATTTCATCTCCGCCTCCCTTTTCCGAAGTGATCGCTATATTCTTTGGCATAGATAGTTTTGTCACGGATCACACACCCGGTTGGATAGCCTGCCCTGATCAGCTCACTGCAGCACGAGCAGGTGACGCACACTTTTTTCCGGTTCAGCCGGCCTGTTTCCATCAGATCTTTGGGCGCATCTGGGTACGCAAAAGAACTTCTCCCCAAACCGATAAAAGAAACCTCTCCTCTTTTTACAGCGGCAGCCCCTACCTGAGGGAAATACTGGCGTAACCAGGAATATCCGGTTCCAACAATGGGGATTTGAGAAAAAAGCTTTTGAATCTGAGCCGTAAGTTGAAGGAGCCGTCCCACTCCTTTTAGTGGATGTTCACTCGGCACTGCTGATAAAACAAGAGGACGGTCAAACGGACGGCCGAGATGCGGCTTTTTATGAGGATTTCCCAAGGTTAAATTCAGAAGAGAACACCCGTTCTTTACCAATCTCTCGATGAGCAGAGTGGGTTCTTTCAGATCGACATCCAGAGATCCATCAGAAGAAACTCCAAAGCCATAGGGATGGGCCAGTCCATCGTAAATATTTAGACGCACTGACAACAAAAGATCCGGAATTTCGGAATGAATTTTCTGGACTGTCTCAAGGAGAAAACGGGTTCTGTTTGAAAAGCTCCCCCCGTATTTGCTGTTTGATCTCGTAAAGGAAGCCAAAAGATCGTTGACCAAATAACCATGGCAGGCTTTGATATCTACAGCATCAAAACCGGCAGAATAGGCAAGTTTAGCCGATTCCACAAATTGTCCCTGGAGAAAGTCCAATTCCGCATCCGTGAAAATTTTAATTGACGGTTCATCTCCATCCATCTGAGGAATAAGCCCGGCAACTTGAGGTTTTGGGGTACCGCTAGGTTTGGAAAAACGACCAGAGTGTGTGAGCTGAAGCACACAAAAAGGGTCATGATTAGGTCCAAAGGTTTGACGTGCAGAACTCTTTACTTTTTTGAGAAGTTGCTTGAACTGCCCCAGGTTCGCGCCTGTCAGCATCATCTGATGTGCATTGGATTTTCCTTCAGGCACAACACTTGCGGCTTCAAACCAGATCAAACCACTCCCTCCCGCTGCATAACGTAAATAACGCCTAAAAACTCTATCACTTGGAGAACCATCGGTGTGGGAGTCAAATCCTTCCATAGGGTGGACGGCAAACCTATTGGAAAGAGTCCTGGATGCAATCGATTTTTTTTCAAAAAGTACGGAAATATCTTCCGTAAATGGTATATCGATTCCAAGTTGTCCGGCTTTGTCCAGAAGTGCAGCGCCGTTTTGGAAGGAAAATCTTTGATGCAAAGACAAAATCAAATTCCTCCACAGCATTTTTTATACTTCAAGCCGCTCCCGCAGGGACAGGGATCATTCCTCCCAATCTTTTTCTGTGTCCCGGCTCTTTCTTTGAGGGATTCCTGCTGCCTGGCCTGGTACTCCCGGGCCTGTTCTTTCTTCCAGTCCGAAGCGAGTTTCTGCAGACGGGAATCTGCATGCTGGAAAAACATTTTGTAAGCAGAACAGAAATGACTGAGATGCCGGTCCTGTGGATCACCGATACGGTCTTTTATACATCCCCCGCGGCACTGAATCAGCCACTGACAATCCATACAGTCCTTTGAAAGGGTCTTCTTTTTCTCTCCAAAAGATTTTTGTCGTTTGGAATTTAACATCTCGACCAAGTTTCCGGATAAAACACTCCCAAGCCGCCACAAATCCTCGACAAAAAAATCACAGGAATACACATCGCCATTGTGCTCAACAACAACATAGTTCCCGCACTCCTCTAAAAGTGTGCATTCCGGAGGAGGCAACCCGGCATAGATGTAAAACACGGAGTCGAAAAAACGTATGGATGTCGTTGGTTTGCCTTCTTTAAAATCGGCAAGCCAGAGGTCAAAAAGCCGGCACAAAAAAGACCCATACGCATCGGCAGCGACAGAAAACGGTGCCAACTTGGACGAATCTTTTGGATCGGTCTCCACACAGGGTATAAACTGCATGTATTCAAGACCAATACCCTTAAAATACTCATAGATCTCTTCGGGAAACCTGACGGAATAATCATTGACCACAGAGAGGGCATTCACGGCCACTCCCTCATCAAGCAAAATTTTGGCACTGTCTGTTACTCGCGACCAGGATCCTTTTCTATTCCGTAAATAACGGTATTTGTTTTGGACGTGTTCAGGCCCGTCCAGAGATAAACCGATCAAGAATTTGTACGTATTGAGAAATTCAGCCCATTGTTTATCGATGAGGAGCCCGTTTGTCTGCAGACCGTTCCCAACGACCTGGCCGCTCCCATGTTTTTGCTGCAGTTCTACGGCTTTTTGGAAAAAAGGCAATCCCATCAAAGTCGGTTCTCCACCCTGCCAGCTGAAGGACAGCTCCCGGAGAGGTTGGGCTAAAAACTGCCGGATCACCTCCTCCAGGACTTCTTCAGTCATACGGTGAACTTTTGTCTCCGGAAAGAGCTCTGACTTCTTCAGATAAAAACAGTATGTGCAGTTCATGTTGCAGTCCGGGCCGGCAGGTTTGATTAAAATTGAATCCAGGTGCTTTTGCATTCCCTAATATACCTTAATGATTTCCAATCAATCTCTCCAGGAAAATCTCAATAAATAAGCACGCTCCACTCGGATTATTAACGCCATTCCCTCATCTCCTTGTATATTCACAATTTTTTTTGAACGGGATTGTAATTAGGGTTGAGTTTTGGCATTTTGGCGCCGGTATCCTTAAGCCAGGCTTCAAGTTTTTGGTTTAGCTCAACAACTTTTTCCGGATGTTTTTCGGAAAGATCGAACTCCTCTGAAAGATCCTCTCTTAAATTAAACAGTTCATATATTTGTCCTTCATAACGTTTGATGAGCTTCCAATCCTTGCTGCGGATGATACTGTACGGCAAAATCTCGCCGCGGTAGTGGGGAAAATGCCAAAAAATATTTTCCCTCTCTAACGAACCTTTTTGTGTCAGCAATAACAGAAGGCTTAGCCCATCGATAGCCCGGTCATCCGGAACCGGCACGGAAGCGGCTTCGCACACAGTCGGAAAATAATCGACACTGGTGACCGGAGTTTTGTTTTCAGATCCGGATTCAATTTTGCCGGGCCACCGGACAATCAAGGGCACTCGTATTCCCCCCTCGTAGGGATATCCTTTCCCGGAACGAAGGGGTGCATTGTGGGTTGCACGCAGGTATCCTCCATTGTCGGACGTAAACAGAATAAGTGTATCCTTCGTAATGCCCAGTTCATCGAGTTTATCCAATATTTTCCCAACGGAATCGTCCACACTCTCAACCATTGCAGCATACGTAGCATTATCCTGATTAGTCGGCGGTTTAGAGGCGTATTTTCGCACGACATCATTTTTTCCCTCGAGAGGTGTATGGACGGCATAGTGAGCCATGTAGAGAAAAAACGGTTTGTTTTTGTTTTCCTCAATGAAATGTACGGCTTCATCGGCCTCACGGTCAGTGAGGAACTCGCCGACTTTCCGTGGTGGGAGAGTGGGAATATAACCATGGTCTTTTCTGTAGTATGGATCAAAATAGCTGGGAGGCTGCCCGTAGTCACACCCTCCTATATTGGTATCAAAGCCCTGTTTATCCGGGTACCATTCTGCAAAACCCAAGTGCCACTTGCCAATATGGCAGGACACATAACCTGCCGGCTTGAGCACTTCCGCCATCGTGATCTCATCCAATTCCAACCAGCGTGCATTCTGGGGGCAGAGAAACTTCGTATTCTCATTGCCGACATATCCACTGGGATTTTGTCCATCCAGAGGAACTGTCCCTCCCTGAAAACGTCCGCGGATCCAGTCCGTAATCCCCAGCCGGACCGGATATCTCCCTGTCATGATGGATGCACGCGTTGGTGAACAGACCGCGCATGAGGCATAACTATCGGTAAACTTCATGCCCTCCTTGGCCAAGCGATCGATATTCGGTGTTTCGTAGTACTGGCTGCCATAGCAGGCCACATCCGTCCATCCCATATCATCAACAAGGATCAAGATGATGTTTGGCTTCCTTGAACTTGCGCCAGGCCGACAGTTGGACGACAGAGCGGCAAGGCCTGGAATAGAAAAAGTGACGGCCGTGGTCCCTAATGCCTTTAAAAACTCCCGACGTTTTATTTCCGTCATATCTGACCTCTTTTTTTTAAAATCATATAATTCAA
>JAUWVG010000392.1 GCA_030617525.1 Candidatus Aminicenantota bacterium
CTGGTTGTTTTGACTGAAACTCTGGTCGATATCGACAAAAAACCTACACAATTGTTCAGGTTGTTCCTTTTGTCTTCCGATCTTGAAATCATAAAAACACTCTACTCTCATAAGCTGCGGAAAATAAAACTCATTACAGATCCAATGAGGGTGTATATTCCACAGCCCTATACCCCCAATATACACTGGGATATCACGTCGGACGGACGCATCACTCTGGGATGTTCGGATTTGTACGACATCGAGGTTCATGATCCGGACAGGGGGAGGTTGTTTTCTTTTTCTCATGAGTACGCGCCTGTTAAGATCATTGATGCGGACAAAAACAATCACTTTTCCATATTCACGATAAGCATTTTCCGCGGAAACAAAAAAGAAACCAAACAGGGAGCTCCCGACTACATCAAAGACAATACAATTTTTCCTAAATATAAACCGGCCTTTAAGGACATTGTCACAGATGACGAGGGAAACATCTGGGTGAGGCCGTTCCACGAGGATAGGGGACTCGAAGATCGACTCTTTGATGTCTTTGATAAAAAAGGCCAATTCATCAAAAGAATTCGAGTCTTTGGAAAGTCCCCCTTCCCTTCTTTCTTGACCTCAAAAATAGATAATAAAGTCTTCTGGGAAATAGAGAAGGTGGATGAGGAATTTTTCAGGATTGTCCGCAACAAAATCGGCGAGTAGTTTTTTCCCTTACCGGTTTGTTAAAAAGAAACTATCTGTTTGGGATGTGCCCAGTGTCTCTTTGCGTTTTTCTTTGGATGAGTAAAGTGATTCTGGATGGGGATTCTTAAATATCCTCTCACGTGTTTGATCCGGAACGGTTTGGTCTTAGTCTGAGCGATGATGTCCCCTTCAGAATTTAAGACATGGGCTTCGATTCTGTAGATATATCCGCTGTTTATGTCGGTGGGTAGAGGGACATCGAAGATTCTCCCTGATTCCAGTTGGTTGTTTCCTTTGTTTTGGGACGATAAATTCACAGCAAAAACGTCGTGGGTGTTTGAAAGAGTATATTTTTCATTAGCCAGCGTTTTGATGTGCAACTGTATGGATTCAGCCTCAGGCAAATCCAGAAGTGCCTGCCCTAAACGCATTCTGCAAGTTCCATCGTCTTTCCACAGGAAAGTCATGTCCTCGTATCTGAGAGCAAAATTAAAATCTTTGATCTGATTCCGGATATCATAGGCAGACACCCATTCCGGAAATGCCTGTTGTGTCGACGAGATGACTCCTATGGAGTCCAGTGCTGCAAGACCACCATGTGTTCCGTGCCGGTTTTTCTTGATTCCTGAAAACCAGTTCATGAATCTGCTGCTGCTGCTTTCGTATCCGTATTTTATACTCACAAGAACGGATGCCGGGTATTTCACAATATTTCCATTCAGAGCCATCTGGATCCGCTTCAGCACATCCGGAAAATTTGTCCTGAGGGAGGCCAAAAAAATATCGGATTGGGGAATCCATTCCTCCAGGGCCATCCCCTGCTCAATTAATCCTACGGGATCTTTTCCTTTCAGGTTTTTCATCCTAAAAGCATTATTATCCTTGTTGTATTCAACCTCAACTGAACCGGCTTGGGAGAGTAAAAGAAAGTGGCCTGTACCCGTGTTATATGTGGCTGTAAGCTCTGCCCACGGCTGTTCGGCAAGCCTTTGGGCCAGTTCGATCCTCCTGGGTTCCTGGATAAAAAATGGAGCCACAGACAGAATTCCCGAAGTATGATAGATGACGTCCTCTGGGTTTTTAAGGCTTTTGACGGGATTAAAATTGGCCTCTTTTAAGGTCCTGTAAATGTTTATTACCTGTCCTTTCTGCAGTGTGCTGCCGTGGTCGGAGAGCATGGTTACTTCCAGGGGTTCATTAAATTTCTTGAGATGTTCTTTTCGAATTTCGTTGAGGTTGGCGTCTACGGCGAGAAGAATTTCATCAATGCCCTCTTCGCCCTTCATGTGTGCGATAATATCGGAAATGCCGATAAAGGCAAAAAACAGCCTTGGAGTATTGGAGGAAAGAACTTTCTCACCCAGACTTTTCATCTTTTTGTCGATCGCGCTTCTGCCAAAGATGTACGCCTGGAGCTGGATTATCAAATTCTCCTGGATGTAGTCAAACTTATTGGGAAAACCTTTGGATTTGAATAAGTCCTTAAATCCGCCTTCGAGCCTATTCATGATGGGATCGTAATATCTTGTCTGATAGCCTTCCACTTCTCCGGCATTAAGGATGACTGACCAGGCATAATTGGTCAGAGCAGGAAACGTCGATATCATCCTTGAGGGTGCTTGGAAGTCTTTAAAGAGTCCATTGTCCCTTGCTTTCATAAAGACTGCGTAGGGAATGGAATCGAGGCAGAAAAAAAGATGCCGCTGATTCAGGTTCTCTCCGGCATTGATCTGCTGGGAGGACAGGAGGAATGGGAGAAGCAGTACCAAATAGAATAATTTTTTTATCAAATGTCTTTTCTCTTCTTATCCTTATACTTAAGAAAATTCTCGAAGTATCGGCAGGAGTTTATATCAGTTACAAAATGAAAGTCAAATTAAAGGAAGGAGTTTATGAATGTGCTGCTCAGCATGAAAGAGATCAGAAGCGATAAAATCGGCGGATGTGAAATCCTGGGATTGAGTGTATTCCGAGGGAATGGCGATAACCCTGCATCCTGCTTTTTTCCCGGCTGTAACTCCGTTGGCAGAATCCTCGAGGACAAAACATTCCTGCGGAGAGAAGTTTAATTTTTCGCAGGTTTTCAGGTAAATTTCGGGATCAGGTTTTCCTTTCTCTATTCCGTCAGAAGATTGGAGCACATCGAATTTTTCCCGGATATTCAATAAATCGACCACGATATCCAGGAACTCCTCCTGGGCACCCGTACATACAGCGAGTTTTAAGCGAGTAAAAAATGTATCGAGGATGTGGAAGAGACCCGGCATGGCCTCAAGCTCGGTCTGCAGTTTTTTCCGCATGACCTTGTTTCTCATTTCCAACGCTTCCCGGGCAGTTATGGGAAGTCCAAGGTCTTTGACAAAGATTGCGAGGCCTTCTATAGGTTTTGTCCCCATCATCTTCCAGAGCGTTTCTTCCCTAAGTTCGACCCCGAATTTATTGGCCATGTTTTCCTCGGCCTCAAAATACAGCCGTTCGCTGTCGATCATCAAGCCGTCCATATCGAAAATCAGTGCTTTGATCAAGAGATTCCGCTGCTCAAAGAGTCTTTAAAGTCTTCTTTTTTTCTTGCTCTTTCCTTTGCCGAAAATGCCGCCGCTCAGAAAAAGCCCGGCACCCAGTACAAATCCGAAATTGTACCAGCCTCCATTATTGTGAATTTCATAAAAGCTCACAGTATCTGAAAAAATGGAAACAATAAATGTTATCGGTGCAATGAGGCCGTGCCAGATTCCCATGAAGAATCCGGCAATTTCTCCCTCTTTATCCGGCGTTTTTTCAAAGCTGTTTGGACCCGGGGCACAGCTGGCAAGAACAAAAATCAAAACAAAGAAGATTCCCAGTGAACTTAATACTTTCATTTTGTCCTCCATTTGAGTGTAGTTATACCACAGAACATGCAAAAA
>JAUWVG010000469.1 GCA_030617525.1 Candidatus Aminicenantota bacterium
ATGAGACATAAATGCAGGATGGGCAAGCATTTCGTGATAGAAATACTCGTCTTTTTCAGTGGTCTGAACAAGTCCATCCAAAAAAAGGATATTTCCGAAGAAGTCATTTTCGAATACTTCAATTTTTTGAAAGGACGAAAACTCGCTGTGGAGTTGTCTTCTGACCTTAAAGAAAAGGCCGCTGGAAGAAGAGTGGGCCTCTCTAATTTCTTTTAGTTCAGTTTTCTCCGATCTGTGTTTCAATCTTACATCTCCCAGATAAAAGGTTTTTCTTCAGTCAAAACCTGTGCCTTCTTTAGGGCTTTTTCCAAATAAAGAGGCAGGGCGAATAGGGCGCTGTGGAGGCCGGGATGATAAAATTTCAGGTTTTGAATTCTTCTATGTTTTAAATGATCGGCAATCTGTTCTTGTCGAATATCGAGGGGATCTGTTTTGTTTGAGGCAAGGACAAATCCCCAGGGTAAACCAAATGAACTGACGAATGTCCAATACGGCCGGACAATGGAGAATACAGTCTCCAATGTTTTTGCACAGGAAACAAAAAACTGGTAATAAAAAGGATCTGCGCTTCCCGCCTGAAGAACAAAAAGACCAATTTGATTAAGAATCCCCTCGATCTTCTCGAAAAACTCTTTTGTAAAGAGAAATACCGAAGGGCCTTTTTCTACGGGTTCAGTGAGATCAGAGATGATGATGTCAAACTTTTTTTCTGTGCTCTCCACAAATTTTCCGGCGTCCGAAAATATCAACTTTGTCCGCTCATCGTCAAATGCTCCATCTGACCATTCTGGCAAGTACTTTTCGCAAATTTCAATGAGCTCCTCATCGATATCCACCATGGTCACATTCCGGATGGAGGGATGCCGCAGGACCTCTCTGATTGTGGCCCCTTCCCCTCCCCCTATCACAAGGACATCTTTAGGGGACGGATGGACGAGAAGGGATGGGTGGACGAGAGTTTCATGATAGACATATTCGTCGATCTGGGCGGATTGAATTTTCTCATCTAAAAAGAGTGTTTTACCAAGGAATTCATTGGAGAAACAGTTAACTTTCTGATACTTTGTCCGTCCTTCAAAATACAGCTCGTCGATTTTTATCTTCCTCAACAGATTTTCTGTGTACATTTCGACAAAATACCTGTCTCTATTTTTCATGCCCAAAATTATACCAACTGCCTCAAAAAGAAAAAAGGGGGCAAACTGTTTTTTTCTAAAATATATAGACCTCAACTTTCATTTTTGGTATAGTCTATAGACTCTAAAAGGAGGTACAAAATGTATGGCAAAATTAAAGAAGATCTAACAAAAGAAATCCAATCTATACGGGACGCAGGCCTTTACAAACAGGAAAGAGTCATCATGACTCCACAAGGAGCCAAGATCGAGGTCAAAGGGGGAAAAGAGGTTCTCAATTTCTGTGCCAATAACTACCTGGGACTCTCAAGCCATCCCAAAGTTATCGAAGCCGCCCATAAAACTCTTGATGAGTGGGGATTCGGCATGAGTTCGGTTCGTTTCATCTGTGGAACACAAGACATTCATAAGATTCTTGAAGACAAAATAACAAAATTCCTGAAGACAGAAGACACAATCCTTTTTGTCGCCTGTTTTGACGCCAACGGCGGTGTATTCGAACCGCTCATCGGCGCTGAAGACGCAATCATAACCGATGCCCTCAATCATGCATCCATTATCGACGGGATCCGTCTCTGCAAAGCGCAACGGCACATTTACAAGCACGACGATATGGAAGACCTCGAAGAAAAATTGAAGGCCACTCAGGATCTCCGCTACAGATTGATCGCCACAGACGGCGCCTTCTCCATGAACGGGCATATCGCCAAACTTGACGAGATCGTGGCTTTGGCTGAAAAATATGACGCCATGATTATGGTTGACGATGCCCATTCGACGGGATTCCTCGGAGAGAAGGGAAGAGGGACTGCAGAATATAGAGGTGTTGAGGGAAAGATTGACATCATTACAGGAACTCTTGGAAAAGCCCTGGGTGGAGCATCCGGTGGATTTATCTCAGGACGGAAAGAGATCATCGAGCTCTATAGACAGAGAGCCAGACCCTATCTCTTCAGTAACACCGTGGCCCCCGTTGTTGTCGGGGCTTCTATCGCCGTGTTCGACTTACTCTCAAAGACAACCGAATTGAGAGACAAGTTGGAAAGAAACACAAAACATTTCAGAGAAAAAATGACTGAAGCCGGATTTGACATCACACCCGGAGATCATCCGATTGTTCCCATCATGCTCGGAAAATTCGAAAACGACGCCAAACTCTCACAGGATATGGCCAGTGACCTTCTTGATGAAGGCATTTATGTCATCGGATTTTATTTCCCCGTAGTTCCCAAAGGACAGTCAAGGATTCGCGTTCAGATGTCGGCCGGTCATGAAATGCACCACCTCGATAGAGCGATCGAAGCTTTCACGAAAATCGGCAAAAAATACGGCGTCATCCAGTAAATAGGCATTGTATAAGAAAGCCAAATACTGAAGTTGTAATTTATTTTTCGCAAGGAAAAAGCCCGTCCTCTAAGGCGGGCTTTTTTTATTTAGACTTATCGAGTTTTTCCATGGTGATCCCGGTATATCCATAAAAAATGGAAATAATGGGATTTGCCAGGTTGAGAAAAGCATAGGGAAGGTAGACAAGGGGGTTGACACCTAATGTGGCCCACATAAAAGCCCCGCAGCTGTTCCATGGAATCAGAGGAGAAGACAGTGTGCCGGAATCCTCAAGCACACGGGAGAGGTTTTTTGGGTGCAATCCACGCTCTTCATAGGCATGTTTGTACATTCGTCCGGGGATAACAATAGCCATATACTGGTC
>JAUWVG010000215.1 GCA_030617525.1 Candidatus Aminicenantota bacterium
ACTCCGGCGCAGAGTGTCGGGGAAAATCCGATAAACCAGGCATTGGAATATTCGTCGGATGTACCCGTTTTTCCTCCTAAAGGTTTTTCCAGCCATTTCACAGCCTGCGCCGTACCCCTCTGAACAACCCCCTGGAGAAGAGAGGTCATAATATAGGCGACCTGGGGAGAGATAACCTCATCTGACTCAATTTTGTGTTCCTCTAAAATATTTCCATCCTTGTCTTCAATACGGGTGATAAAATAAGGAGTGATTCGAACTCCTTTATTAGGAAAAGTCGTAAAAGCGGACACCATCTCTATCAACCGCACTTCAAAGGCTCCTAATGCCAGGGACAGATAGGGATAGAGGGGAGAAGTGATTCCGAACTTCTGGCAGTACCGCACTCCCGTCTGGGGAGAGATATGATCCAAGATCTTTGTGGTGACAACATTCCGGGACTGTTCAATCCCTATGCGAAGGGTAACACGGCCTTTATACTTTCTGTCATAATTCCTTGGTGCGTATGGGACAGCCGCCCACTTGTCAGGAAATTCCACGTGTTCATCCACAACAGCAAAGGAAGGCGTCAACCCGTTATCGATGGCCGCGGTGTAGAGCATTGGCTTTATCACCGAACCGGACTGCCTGAGAGCTTGGGTAGCCTGATTGAATTCGAGCCTTTCGAAAGAATAGCCCCCGACCATCGCTTTTATCTGACCGTTCAGCGGATCGATGGCTAAAAATGCTCCTTCCAGGACCGGTTCCTGATCGAGAGACACTAACATCTCTTTTTTCTCTTCGTCGATCTCTTTTATTTTGACCTTGATGATATCCCCTCGTTGAATCAGGTCCTTGAGATTTTTTGTTTTCGTCCAAATGAGAATATCCGAATTGTCCATAAATCCCAAATAATCCTTCATCTTCACAGTGGCTTCTTGGTTCTCTGCCGATAAAACGATGGCATCATAGACTTTTCCTGCCTGGAATTCCGGCCTTAGCCAGTTAGACAGCGTTTCTGTATCCGGTTTGACTTCTTCCAGATTCTCTACGCCTTTTTCGAGGAGGTTCTCTTTATCATCTCTCCAGCCCTGCCTTTTATCCAAGGTACGGAGTTGATTGACAAGAGCCTCTTCAGCATAACCCTGCATTTTAGGATCAAGAGTTGTATACACTTTAAGTCCGCTGTTATAGAGTGCATCGTCACCGTATATCTGTTTGATATACTTTCTAACTTCTTCATTGAAATAGGCGGCAAACTCAGAAACATTCCGGTAGCGAGGGAGAACGCCCAAAGGTTTACTCCTGGCTTCTTCCGCCTCTTCCTCACTGATAACATTTTCCTCCAGCATACGGCCTAAAACATGGTTCCTCCGTCGAAGTGTCAAATCCGGTCTATTATAAGGAGAATACAATGAAGGCCCCCTGAAAATCCCTGTGATGAGTGCCGACTCTTCCAGGTTCAGCTCCGAAACGCTTTTTTCAAAATAAAACCGAGCTGCAGCCTCTACACCATATGCTCCATGGCCAAGGAAAAACTGATTGCAGTAAAAAGCCAATATTTCTTCTTTTGTGTACTTTCTTTCGATCTGTCTGGCCAGAATAACTTCTTTGATTTTACGACGCAGTTTCTGATCTCGGCTCAGCAGAAGTTCGCGAATGAGCTGCTGTGTTATGGTGCTTCCCCCATGAAGTTTCTTTGGAGTAAAAATGAGCTTGATATCAGCCTTGACCGCCCGTAAAATCCCACGATAATCGATGCCTTTATGGCTGTAGAATCTGGGATCTTCTGTCGCCATAATGGCTTTTATCAGGACTTCAGGGATGTCCTCAAATTCGACTTCGATTCTTTTTTCGTTGGCATACTCTCCAATAACTTCATCGTTTCCCGCAAAGATGTAGGTGATTATTTTGGGTTCGAATTCTTCAAGTTGAGAAATATCCGGAAGATTCTGCATGATCGCTTTATATACACCGATGGCCACTCCGGATCCAATGACCGCAAATCCCAAAAAGACAAAAAAAGCCGTCCTCAGAATCCTCTTCCAGCTCAGTTTTTTAAAGCTGATATTTTTCAATACGGGTTTTTTCAGTTTGATAATCAGTCTTCTCTTCTCAGCCATTTCTTTAAATATATAAAAATTTGTTTATGTATTTTAATACGATTGAGGCAATCTGATCGCTTATATCATCCGGAGTATTACCGCTATCAATGTGAAATATATTTTCTCCCTGAAAACTTCTGAAGATTTTTCTCACCTCAACAAGGAAATCCTGACGTTCAAACAGCAAATCTTTACTTTTTCTGTCTTGAATCCGGTTGAGACCCTTTTCCGCCTCAACATCCAGGATAAAGACCAAGTCAGGATGGACGGCAAATTGTTCATTTATTCTGCGGATTCTTTCCACATCGATTCCTTTGGCCCCCTGGTAAGCCATCGTCGAAAAATAATACCTGTCCAGAAGGACTATTTTATTCTTTATTAGTGCAGGATTTAAGTTTTTCTGAACATTATCTTTGCGGTCCTCCACAAAGAGTTCCAATTCCTCTTCAGGAGAAAGAGAATCCGGTAAAGCCGCTTTTTCTTTTATCTTTTTCCCCCAAGGGCTCTGGGAAGGCTCCCAAAAAACGACAACATCCATGCCTTTGTCTGCAAGAATTTTTTGGAGAAGCTGAACCTGAGTCGATTTTCCCGATCCATCAATGCCTTCAAAAACAATCAAAATGCCTTTTTTCACTTTCATGCTTTAAATCCAGGTTTAACTCTCTCAAAATATTGATTATATGCCACTCTGCTCTCCCAAGCAAGATGCAACTTATTTTTGTATTACGAGTTCTTAAGATGTTGGATTGTTGAAAAATTAGCACGAGTATGCTAATTTAGTAGAACATAAAAAGAGGATTGAAAAATGAAAAAGACCTTGCTCATTGCCGGTATTAGTTTTATCGCAGGACTGTTTCTTGCGGGCCTGATTTTTGTCTATTTCCCTGAAAAAAGCGTGCAAACATCAAACTGGGAAGAACCTTCCACCACAGCATTGTCTTCAAATCTCTATGCCGCTTCTTCGTTACAAGCTCAGGCAGGATTGGATTTTGCAACTATCGCCGAGAAAGTCGGCCCTGCTGTTGTCAGAATCGAAGTTGACAAAGTATTAAAAAGACAAACCAGAGGTAATTTTGAGGATACACCCTTCGATGACTTCTGGGATAGATTTTTCGGGAACCCCAGAGACCGACAGCAGGAATACAGATCCACTGCCGTAGGAACGGGTTTTTTTCTCAGTGAGGACGGATACATTTTAACCAATAATCACATCGTTGAAAATTTCATAAAGATTAAAGTGACATCCCTGCTGGGAGACGAATATTCTGCGGAACTCATCGGTACGGACTCAAAAACGGATATCGCCCTCTTGAAGATTAAAGGCAGTAATTTTCCCTATGCCAACCTGGGAAATTCTGATCAGCTCAAAGTTGGAGAGTGGGTTCTGGCCATCGGAAATCCCCTTGGATTTGCGCATACGGTGACTGCCGGTATCGTGAGTGCAAAAGGACGTCAACTCTCAAATACACCGGAACTCCCCTACCAGGATTTCATCCAGACGGATGCGGCTATAAACAGGGGAAACAGCGGCGGCCCGTTGGTCAACATGAATGGAGAAGTTGTCGGAATCACAAGCATGATCTATACTCCCACAGGAGGCAACATCGGCATCGGTTTTGCCATCCCTTCTGATCTCACAAAAAAAATCGTCACCCAACTCAAAGAAACCGGCAAGGTGGTCCGGGGATATCTTGGAATCCAGTTGCACATATATGATATCAACGATGAACTCAAAGAGGTTCTCAACCTCAAATCAAAAAAAGGCGCCATGATCCATGCTGTCGAACCCGGAACTCCGGCCGACAAAACGGGACTCCAACAGTATGATGTCATCATTGAAATTAACGGCCAACCCGTAGAGGATAACAACGACCTCCTTTTTAAGATTGCAGAAATACGCCCGGGAACAAAGGTCGATCTTATTGTTATCCGCAACGGAGAGGAACAAGAATTTTCTGTTAAACTTGCCGAACTCGTGGACAGAGATATTCCAGAAACACAAGTTTCCACAGATGATGACATTGGTTATTCCGTGCAGGATCTAACGGCTTCAATCGCCCGAGAGTACGGATTTCAATCCCAGGAAGGAGTCCTCATCATGTCCGTGTCCCGCTACAGCGAGGCAGAAGAAGAAGGCATCCAACCTGGAGATATCATCCTTGAAGTGAACAGACAGGCTGTTAATAACGTTCGTGATTTTCAGAAGATCATCAAAAAAATGGATAAAGGACGCGCATATCTCCTCCTCTTAAGCCGAGAAAGAGGGCGGAGAGAACCTCAGCAATTTATTATCACTTTAAGGATCCCTGAATGAAATTCACTAAATTCCACTCGTTAGGCAACGATTTTCTTATCGTCGATGAACATAAAGCGAAAGGTTCTTTTGAAAATGGTAGTCTTGCGAGAAAAATCTGCGACCGTCATACAGGTGTAGGCGCAGATGGCTTGCTTCTCATCTCCGTCAAAAACAAAGAAAAAGGCTTGGCCAACTTTAGAATTTTTAACGCCGATGGAACAGAACCGGAATTATCCGGAAACGGTTTGAGATGCGCAGCCGCCTATCTTTATCATTACAATAAAATCAACTCCGCCAGAGTCTTGTTCCACACCATCGTCGGAGACCGCGAATGCAAACTCATCGAGAAGGGAGATAAAAAGTTCAAAATTAAAATCGAGATGGGGGAACCTCGTTTGGACTCGCAGGATATCCCTTTTTATGACGGATCGGTCCATGAAAAGATTATCGACTATCCCCTCTCTATCAACAAAAAAGTTTATCCGATAACCGTCGTATCCCTTGGAAATCCACACTGTGCCGTGTTTGTTGACCGATTTCCGGCACGGATCGAATGGCATCAGATAGGCAGAGAAATTGAACTGCATCCTTTTTTCCTCAAAAGAACAAATGTCGAATTTATTCGAGTCTTAAACAGGGATGAAATCGAAGTTCTTTTTTGGGAAAGAGGAGTTGGTGAAACGTTGTCTTCAGGCAGCGGTTCCTGCGCAGCTGCTGTTACGTCTATCCTCAAGAACTATACAGATAAAAAAGTGACGGTGAGAATGTCCATGGGCAGTGTCATCGTCGAATGGGATCAAGAAAAAGTCTATCAGGCAGGGCCTTCAGAGAT
>JAUWVG010000248.1 GCA_030617525.1 Candidatus Aminicenantota bacterium
CATTATTTCAAAGAAAAAAAAGTGTAATTTTTTTGAGGAGGGAAAACAATGAAAAAAAATCTTTGTCTATTAGGTTTAGTGTTTATATGTCTTTTTATTGTGTCATGCACAAAGGAAAAAGCAGAGTCTGAGGCAGAAATAAATATTGAGCAGAAAATAGGGCAGCTCCAGGAAAAGATCCAGGAGCTTGCCGTAAAGATTGAAACAAATCCCGAAAGTGAAGAAGCCGGCGCATGGAGAGAAAAGCACCAACAGTACATCAATGAGATAGAAGAGCTTATGGCCGGAGCAAAAAGGGAAGCCCCAAGAGGAGAACTTTCCGAGGCAGAGAGATTAAGAAGAGCTATGCAGGAGTACAGAGGGGCATTAGAGCAGTATCCGGACGATGAAGATGCTGAAAAATGGCGAGAAACCCTGCATGAATTGGAACTGGAATATGAAAAATTAGGAGAAAGTGGGGAAGTACAAAGATTTCCGGAAATTGAATCCGCCCTAAAAAATAAAGAGGAGCAGCTTCATGAAATGGAACTCTATCTGGTCGATCTTCGAGAGAAAGGAGAGAGTGAGGAAAAAATAAAGGCCGCTGAAGAACAGATGGATAAAATAAGAAACGAGAAGAAAGAACTGCAGGTCATGTTAGAAAAAAGAAGACAAGGGATTCGGGAAGAACAACCCGCTGCATATCAAAGAGAGCAGGGAGAGCTTGAGGCCTATGTGATCAGTGCGACTGAGGAGGCTGTGACAGTCAGAGTAAAAGACAGCGAGAAAGTCATGGTATTTCGGATTCCCTTGAGGATTCGTGTCGAGGGGCAGCGGATTGAAAACACAGAAATGATAAAGCTGGCATCCAAGCTTAAAAAAGACCAATTGATATGGGTTGATTATCGGGAAGGAGAAGAGAGGGGTTCCTATTTTGCCGTTGGAATGAAGAAAGTTAAATAATAAGGCCAAGATTGAGGGCCTAGCGATGAAATCGAATTCAAATACGCATCAAAAAAAAGTTGTTAAAAAAGAAATTGACAGGCGTCAGTTTATAAAGAAGGCTTGTTTATACACAGCCGGTGCCGTAGGGACAATCGGCAGTTTGGCATCCGGTCAACAGCCCGTCGTATCCGGCAGTTCTGTCCCCGGAAAAATGATGTACAGGCGATTTGGACGGACCGGTTTAAACATTTCTGTTGTTGTTGCCGGAGAGATGGATTTTCTTCCGATGTATGAGCGGGCCTATGAGCTCGGAGTCAACTACTGGCATAAGGTGGGTAATTTTGAGCATCCGGGACCGGAGTTCTTCAATGGGAAGGACAGGGACTCGTTCCACTGCGACATGGTCATTGACACACTTGATAAAGAAGGTGCCATCGCTCAGTTCGAGTGGGGATTAAAGCAGTCCGGATTAGAAATGATAGACTTTATGAAGGTTCATTCTCTTTACAGAGATCCTAAGGATATAAAGAAATACAGCGGTATTTTTAAGGCATTTGATTCGCTGAAAAAAAAAGGGAAAACTAGATTTCTTTCTGTGGCCCAACACTACAAAACGGCAGAAATTTTGGCAGCTTGTATAGAATCCGGATTGTTTGATGCCATACAGCCCAATTTTAATGTGTTCTCCCCCCCTGAAATGTTTGACCTGATTGGATTGGCAGAAAAACAGGATGTGGGTGTTATCTGTAAAAAGGTTCTGGCAGGAGGGGACAGGAATTGGCAGAGAAATTCTGAACGCAGACGGAGGGTGGAACAAGAATTTCAAAAATCCCAACTGACTCTAGGCCAGGCCCTGCTCAAATGGGCTCTGGATATCCCCGGTGTCACGGCCGTTGTCCCACTCATAACAAATTTTAAACACCTTGAAGAGGATATCGCGGTTGGATTTGATACGAAAACTCTATCACGATTTGAAGCGCAATCTAATAGGAGTACGCTCGAAGATTTTGCAGAGAATGTATCTAGTGACTACTGCAGATCATGCGGCCGGTGCGAGTCTGTGTGTCCCCAAAATATTGCCGTTGCCGATATATTTCGGTATGAATTGTACTTTTCAGGATATGGAAATACAAAGCGGGCCCGGAGGTTATACCGGGAGATTCCAGTGGATCATAATGCACTTCATTGTGACAGCTGCCGTGATTGTGAGGCTGCGTGTCCACACCAACTTCCCATCGTCTCCAAACTGCACCAAGCACATTCCATCCTAGCGTGATTTTAGTTTTCGAGTTTATCTAACATCAGAAGCTAATCGAAATGCTACCGCCGCTTGAACCAAAGCGGGGGTTGACTACTTTACTGTATATGGAACCGAATGTGTAGCTTAGCCCCACAGAAAAACCGTAATTGAAGGAGGTCTCCAGTTCTTTTTGCCGGAGAAGGATTTCATCGAGAGTGGCTCCACCCCTGGGAAGAGAGAGCTGGTCATGGATGATGGAATAGCTGGCATCGATGTTGAAATTGAGCCCCCTAATGAGTCTTAGAGATAGATCTGCATTCATTCTTAAGCGGTTTTTTGAAAAATCGTGGAAGAAGTGAGAACCTGTGAGAGAAGCACTGAGGTTCCCCCACTTTTGTTTAACTTCCAAGATGGCAGAAAGAGACTGTCCCAATAAATTTTCAGATGTTTTTTCATAGATCGTCTCTTCCCGGTATTTGACTGCTCTAAAACCCAATCTGTATAAAAACCGGAATTCCCGCTTGGTGGATTCCGAATAGGGAAAAAGATTAAACTCAACTGCGGGGGCAGGACTTATTGTGTGCTGGGTATTTCCATATGTGGAGGAACTTGCAGCGATATAAGCTCCTACTGACCAGTGATCGCTGATACTCTTAACAATCAGGCCATCAAAACCCTGGCTGTTTCTCACACTTTCTATGTCTTCATCTCCAAAAGTGAAGGTGCTTTTATTGTGTGAGGCACGAAGCGACATCCGGATTTTTAACTCTTCGGTGACCCTGTTGGCTGAAATATGCCCAGAGAAATCTCCACTTTTCATAAGAGACTGGCCGTTCATAAAAGAGTTGACGCCCATATTGAATACCCAAAAATTCCATTTGTCTTCAACTGCCGTAGGTTTGACAGTATCCAACAATCGGATGGACACTTCTTTGGATATAGGCGTTTTTCCTACATAGCGCATCAATCCTAACCTAAGAGTATTTGCCAGGCCTTTTTGAGTTTCTTCTTCCGAAGTTGCAAGATATTTTAGGGTGTCATCATCGCCTTGAAATTCCTTCTGACCCTTAAAGGAAAAAGTATACTGTGTGACTCCGGTTTCTGCGTCCTGTTTGGTGATAAGGACCAGAACATTGGCATCACTGAGGGTTTGAACATGGTTGACAAACTTGATCTCTTTCTGGAGAAAACCGATGTCATAGACTTGACAGTCGATAAACACACTTGGCGCATTGTCTTTGAACTTGTCTGAATTTGATTGTCCCGTCTGAGCGAATGTGGAGGGAATCAAAAACAAGAGAGAACAAACTATAAGGCCAGATGTTCCTAGTCTCTTCTTGATTGGTTTTCTGATGGTAGTTTTTTTATTGTTTATTGTCATGTCCTTGTTATTCCCTTTAATTGATAATGATGGAGATGCCGCCACTCCCGTTTGAACCGAAGCGGGGATTGACGACATTCGTGAAGATGGAGCCAAAAGTAAAGCTCAGCCCCGCGGCGACAAAATAGCTGTAATTTGTTTCGAGTTGTTTCAATTTCAGGAGAACATCTTCGAGTGATGCTTCACCTTTTGCCAGGGACAGCTGATCATGTACGCTTGATCCAAATCCAAAGATAAAAAAACTCAATCCTTTAATAATCCGTATGTTCAACATGGAAAAAATGTTGATTCGGTTTTTGCTGAAGTCATGTAAATAGTGTGAACCGGAAAGTGTTGTGCTGATGCTGCCCCATTTTTCCTTGATATCGAAGGTGGCCGAGAGAGACTGGCTCCATAGATTCTCAGACATTTTGTCATATATTGTCTCTTCTCGGTAGTTGATGGTATTGAATCCAAACCTGTAGAGAAATCGGAACTGTCTTCGTGTTGCCTCTGAATAAGGAAAGAGGTTGAACTCTAAAGCTGGAGAAGCATTAATTGAATATTTTATGTTTTCAAAAGTTGATGAATCGGCTCTGACAAAAGCACCTACAGACCAGTGATCACTGATGCTCTTAACAAAAAGGCCATCAAAATTCATGTCATTTCTTATACTTTCAATCACATCATCACCGTATGAGATGTCATCGCTATCGTGGTTTGCGGATACCGACATGCTGATCTTAAAGTCCTCGGTGATGCGGCTGGCAGAGAATGAACCGCTTAATGAACGGCTCTTGTAGCTTTCTTGTCCGTTAAATCGTGTATTTCCACCGATCCGGAAAACCCAGTTGTTCCATTTGTCTTCAACCGCTTTCTGTTCAGCCTTTTCACTGTAGGACACTCTCATCCGGCTGGCAATGGGTGTTTTGGCGGCATAACTCGCCAATCCAATTTTAATCGCATTGGTTAGCCCCTTTCTGATTTCATCCTCTGTGTCTGTCTGTTCTGAGAAGTATTTCTGTGTGTCGTTTATGCCCTCGAACTCAAGCTGGCCGATGAGGGAAATCGTATATTCTCTCCCTCCACTCCCTGTCCTCTGAGTTGTGATGAGAACATGCACCTGAGCTTCTTTCCGGTCACGCACATAGTTGACAAATGTGATTTCAGTGCGGATGTAGTCGATATCACAACTTCCACAGTCGAGAAAAATCTTAGGGGCGTCTTTTTTCAGCTCTTCAATATCTGTTTGTTCTGT
>JAUWVG010000225.1 GCA_030617525.1 Candidatus Aminicenantota bacterium
CATGCCCCCTCCCGAAAAAGTTTTTATTCCACTCCACCAGCATTTTGGCAGCCCCGCAAAAGCCGTTGTGCAGAAAGGAGAGGAGGTTCTTCTCGGGCAAAAAATCGGAGCGTCCACTGCTCTCTTTTCCGCGGATGTGCATGCCAGTGTCTCAGGAAAGGTCTTGGCTATTGACGGCTACAACCATCCTCTCGGAAAACCGGTTCAAACTGTCTCCATTGCCAACAATGGTGAAGACAACCCTGATCCTGGAATTTCTGGCACCGAAAATCCCTTCACTCTGTCCCCGGAACAAATCAGGACAAAAGTGAAGGAGGCCGGGATTGTGGGCTTGGGAGGCGCAGGATTCCCAACAGCAGTCAAGCTGTCTCCTCCAAAGGACAAGCCGATCGACACCGTCATCATTAACGGCTGTGAATGTGAGCCCCTGCTCAACGCCGATTACAGACTCTTGATTGAGTTTGCCGACCAGGTCCTCCAGGGGGCTGAACTTGTCCGGATCGCCACCAATGCCGGCCGAATTATTGTCGGGATTGAAGACAATAAGAAGGATGCTTTTACCCTCTTTAAAGACAAGACTCAGGATTCCCAAATAGAGGTTGTCCTTCTTAAAACAAAATATCCACAAGGTGCAGAAAAAAATCTAATTTATGCCCTCCTCGACCGGGAGGTCCCCAAGGGAGGGCTTCCCTTCGATGTTGGGGTTGTGGTCCAGAATGTCGGAACAGTCAAAGCCATCTGGGACGCCGTAAAAACAGGCCGGCCACTCTATGAGCGCGCCCTAACCGTATCCGGATTTGGTGTCAAGAATCCCAAAAATTTGATGGTCAGGATCGGAACTCCGTTCAAGGATGTACTGGAATTCTGCGGCGGACAAGAAAACGAAGCGAATATCCTTGTTATGGGCGGCCCCATGATGGGGCTTTCCCAGTGGACTTCAGACGTTCCCGTCATAAAAGGAACCTCCGGGATTCTCTCTTGGCAGGCCACTCCCGTTGCCTTTGTCCACAACTGCATCCAGTGTGCGCGGTGCATTGGACACTGCCCCATGAACCTTATTCCCACACAACTTATGAAATATGCGAAAAATGACCATATCAAAGAAGCGGAAGAATGGGGAATTATGAACTGCGTGGAATGCGGCTGCTGTCAGTACACATGCCCTGCCGGCATTCCCCTGGTCCATTGGATCCGCCTGGGAAAAAACAACGTGATGATTGAAAAAAGAAAGAGAGTGCACGATGACAGATAAAGCTCTTTTGCTTGAATCGTCCCCGCACTTTAGAGACCAGGATTCCGTCCCGAAAATCATGTACGCCGTCATTCTCAGTCTTCTCCCGGCTGTCCTGGCGTCCATCTATTTTTTCAGATGGCGAGCCCTTTTGCTTTATGCCTGCTGCATTTTCGCCGGGCTGGCTACGGAAGCGCTTTTTCTATGGATAAGGAAAAAACCCATGAATTCCCTGTGGGATGGATCGGTTGTCATCACCGGACTTCTTCTGGCGATGACCCTCCCGCCGTCTCTCTCTTTAGATTCTGCCGTCATCGGGGCTGTTGTGGCCGTTGGACTAGGGAAACACGTCTTTGGAGGCCTGGGATACAACATTTTTAATCCGGCGCTGGTAGGCCGTGCCTTCCTTCAAACAGCCTTTCCTGTTGCCATGACCACCTGGACCGCCCCGGCAACCCTCTCTGTCGATGCAGCCACATTTGCCACTCCCCTAGGCAATCTGAAGTTTGAAGCCGCCCTCACCGAGGGAACCCTCTCCCCGGTCATAGATCTGTTCTGGGGGAATGTCGGAGGAAGCTTAGGAGAGACTTCGGCCATTGCCCTTTTGATCGGAGCGGCCTTTCTCTTTTATAAAAAGGCCATTGACTGGCGAATTCCTACAGGAATCATCCTTTCTTTGACAGTTTTTACCGGCATTTTCTGGCTGGCCAGTCCCGAGACATATGCCTCCCCGCTGTTCCACCTGATGGCCGGAGGCTTGATCATCGGAGCTTTTTTTATGGCCACAGATATGGTTACGTCTCCCATTACTCCAAAGGGAACCTTGATTTTTGCTTTGGGCATTGGGCTGCTTGTTGGATTGATCCGTCTATTTGGGGGCCTTCCCGAAGGAGTTATGTTTTCTATCCTTTTTATGAATATGTTCGTGCCTCTTCTTAATCGATTTACTCGTCCCCGCATTCTGGGAGAACGGAGGAAAAAATGAGCCTGTCTGCAAGGATGATCCTCGTCCTCACATGTGTCGGGCTTATTTCGGGCGGATTTCTCGCCGGCGTCGGCCTCTGGACTAAGGATAAAATTGCCTTCAACATCCAGCAGGAAATTGAACAGGCAATAAAAACTGTTGTTCCCGGCACGGCCGTCAGCGAAAAACTCCATGAAGAGCGGGCTTTCACCGTGTACGCAGGGAAGACAGAAGACGGAACTCTAATCGGTTATGCCGTCTATGCCTCAGGGACAGGATTTCAGGATACCATCACATTGATGTTTGGGACGGATATTGAACTCCAGAAATTAACCCGTCTGACGATTCTCAAGCAGACGGAAACTCCGGGTTTAGGCGCAAACATTGAAAGAGATGACCTTTTTCTCAAATTTTGGGAGGACCGAAACATCCAGGCAGATCTCACCCTGCATAAACCTGCCGCCAGCTCTCCCACTGAACTGACGTCAACCGAAATCAACACCATAACAGGGGCTACAATTTCCTCGGAGGCTGTCCTCAACATCGTCAATCTTTCGCTAGAAAAACTCAAGGAAAAAATCGAAACCGGCCAACTAGAGGGGCGGTGAAAAAGATGGAAGCTAAAACGCTCTCTTCCGAATACGTAAAAGGACTCTGGGATGAAAATCCGGTCTTTCGCCAGCTGTTGGGACTATGCCCGACCCTGGCCGTAACCAATGCCGTCATCAATGGGATCGCGATGGGCCTGGCCACCACATTTGTCCTTCTCCTCAGCTCTCTTGTTGTCTCCTTAATAAAGAAAGTCATTCCCAATCAAGTCAGGATCGCCAGCTACATCGTCATCATCGCCAGCTTTGTGACCGTGGCGGACCTCTTTCTGCAGGCCTTTTTCTATCCGATATCCAAGGCCCTTGGTCCCTATGTGCCGCTGATCGTGGTCAATTGTGTGATCCTAGGCCGGCAGGAAGCGTTTTCCTCAAAAAACTCCGTCGGGCGTTCGATGATCGATGCCCTTGGTATGAGCACCGGATTTGTCCTGGCCCTGCTGCTTCTCAGCTCTGTACGTGAAATTCTCGGGGCGGGGACTTTTCTCGGTATACAAGTGCTCGGCTCCTGGTTTAAACCTTGGATCATCATGCTGCTGCCGGCGGGAGCGTTTATCGCTTTCGGCATCCTTCTCGGTTTAGCTCTTCTTATTGAAGGCAAAACAAAAAAGAGGAGGGCCTGATGGAGCTTTTGGCGCTTTTTATTTCGGCCATCCTGATCAACAACTTTGTCCTTTACTACTTCCTCGGCATCTGTCCATTCCTTGGCGTGAGCAAAAAGCTGGATTCCGCCCTTTCCATGGGGCTGGCTGTGACTTTTGTCATGACCATTACGGCTGTGATGTCATGGATGATCAATACCTGGATTCTGATCCCCTATAACATCGGCTATCTCCAGACTGTTTCCTTTATCCTGGTTATTGCCTCCCTTGTGCAGCTAGTGGAGATGTTTATCCGAAAGATGAGCCCTCCGCTTTATCAAGCCCTCGGGATTTATCTGCCCTTGATTACCACCAACTGTGCCATTATGGGGCTTGCCCTTCTTGCCGCCAGGAAAGACTATGGTTTCTTCGAGGCCGTCGTCTTCGGCATTGGATCAGGAATCGGATTTACGCTGGCCATCGTTCTCATGGCAGGGATCCGGGAACAGCTCGACCTTGCAGATGTTCCAGAACCTTTAAAGGGTGCCGGGATTGCTCTAATCGTGGCGGGGATTATGGCTCTGGCTTTTACTGGTTTTTCAGGGATGATTAAACTATGAGCTTTCTTATACCAGTTCTCACCATGGCAGTCCTGAGCCTCCTTTTTTCCACCGGTCTTGTCGTGGCCTACAAAAAGCTTAAGGTCGAAGAAGACCCAAAGATTGAAGCCGTCAACGAAGCCCTTCCTCAGGCGAACTGTGGCGCCTGTGGTTTCTCCGGATGCCGGGCCTTCGCCGAAGCCGTCGTCAAGGGAAAGGCCGACTCCAACGGATGCCCTGTTGGGGGAAATGATGTCGCTGCCGAGGTTGCAGATATCCTTGGCGTCTCCGCCGGGACAGTTCTCAAGCGTGTGGCACGGCTCCACTGCCGAGGAACAAAAGAGGCTGCGGCCTCCAGAGGTCTTTATCTGGGAGTCACGACCTGTGCGGCCTCCCACCTCATTGGAGGGAACAAGCAGTGCTCATACGGATGTATGGGTTATGGAGACTGCGTGCTGGCCTGTCAGTTCAACGCCATCGAGATGGGCGAGGACGGCCTCCCTGTTGTTTTTGAGGAGAATTGCACAGCCTGTGGAAAATGTGTGGATGCCTGCCCCCGAAACCTGTATGAACTTCTTCCCATTGAACAGAACATATTCGTCTACTGCCGGTCTCTTGATGGCCCCAAGGTCTCTCGAAAGCTCTGTAAAAACGCCTGTATTGCCTGCGGGATATGCGCCCGCGCCTGTCCTGAGCAAATTTTTATGGAAAACAATCTGGCCGTCATCCATGATTACAAAAAAATAGATCCGGAAAAAATTCCGGCCATCGAAAAGTGCCCGACCAATGCGATTGGGCGTTTTAAAATAGAAAAAATAGACATGAATGACGAAAAAGAGGCAGCCAGAGATGAAGGATAACGGACTGGTTATCTCTGCCCGAAACAAACTGGCCGAAGTTGAAGTCCAGTGTTTCGCAGCCTGTCAAAACTGCTCGGCCCAAAGTCTGTGTTTAGGACAGAGCCAGTCGAAAGGACGTGTTTCTGCTAAAAATCCGCTCCAGGCTTTGCCCGGCGACACAGTATCCCTGGATATTCCCGAAACGATGTACAATAAAGCCCTGATCCTG
>JAUWVG010000259.1 GCA_030617525.1 Candidatus Aminicenantota bacterium
TGGATTATTAGACGTTTATTCCAATCTTTTTCATCAGCTCGAGGGCGTTTGAGCTCGTGCAAATCCCCTTTTTCAGCAGATAATCGAAGAGCAGTTTATCGTCTTCAATATATCCGTCAAAAAAATAATTCCAAATTTTTCCCGGATAGTCTTTTTCGAGTTTTGTTAGTTCAAGATCGTGTGTGGCCACCATCCCCTCTGCTCTGTGTTCGATCAACTGGCGTATCAGGGCATTAGCTCCAGAGTGACGATCAAGCTCGTTTGTACCTTTTAGCATTTCATCGATCAGGAAAAATACCGGCTCTTTCTTTAGAATCGCCTGCAGAACCACCTTGAGCCTTTGGAGCTCAGCATAAAACAGAGACAATCCTTTGTCCAAGGAGTCACTCACCTTCATACTTGTATAAACGCACACAGGTGAAACCTGAAATTCGTCCGCACATACCGGAGCTCCAGCAAGGGCAAGAACGATGTTGACCCCGATTGTTTTGAGGAATGTTGTTTTGCCTGCCATATTTGGCCCGGTGATGATGACGATATTGGTATCCCCTTCCAACTTAATTGAGTTGTTGATTCTTTCTGAAGAGGGAATTAAGGGATGACCCGCAGAGATTGCGTTCAGGATGAATCCAGAATCGCACAACTCGGGCATTGTCCAGTTTGAGTGGTTATAGAAAATGTTTCCCAGACTGGAGAGCGCTTCAAATTGACCAACCGCGTCAAACCATTTGTCGATCTCCAGTTTAACATCATTTTTCCATTTTTCGATTCTGTACACACAGTGCAGGTCCCAAAAAAATATATTATTCATTAAAAAATGGACCTCTTTGCTCGCCCGTGCTTCAAAAAACTGTAATCGTGAAGAGAGTTTCTTAATATAGAAGGACGCCGGTCGATTTTTTATAAAATAATGTTTTTGGAGTTCAACAAGTGTGCTGCTTTTGAATGTTTCACTCTCGATCTCTCCAATAATTTTTGAGTACACATTGAGGACTTTAAAATTTTGTGACGTCAATTTATACAGGCGGATTACCTTTTTTCGGAATATCCAATTGACCAACCCTTGAACAAGAGCAAAGCCAACAGGAATAAGCCAGGAAAATTTAAAGAAAACCAACACGATCGCGGACAAAGTCAGCACTGGAAAAAGGTGTATAAAGAAGATCAGGATTGGATTCCCCAGCACAATATTGGATTCCTTAAACAACAGTCGGACGGATTCGAGCCTTTCCAAAGAGTCATGAATATTTTTTCCATGAGCCTGGATGTTTTGCCTGAATTTGATTTTTCCTGAAAGTTCTTGAACAGCATCCTGCCTGTCTCTGATTTTTTTTAATGAGGAACTGTTTGGAAATATTTTCAGCCAACCACTGAGGGCCTTTTTCCCTAAACTTGTTGTTGTACGGTTGATAAAATGAAACACACTTCTGTTCCCGAATATGCTCAGGTCCACTGTGAAGGGGTGATCTAAATTTTCAAACTCGCCCCCGTCTCCGTAGTCCAAAAAAGAGCCTTGGTTGGCCTTAATCTCATCTTGATTGACGGTCTTTAGAGTCGTGTGTAAAATTATTCGTTTGTTGTGGCGCGCGTGTATAAAAGCCGGTATAACAAAAAAAAAAAGGAAAAAGAGGAACGCATAGAAGAAAAATGAGGAAGGATGGAAAACGATCTTAAAAAGAAAAAAAATGCAGCCGATAACAAAAAACAATTTCAAAAAAGACAAGACCAATTCAATTTTTTTCAAGTCCTTGAGCTGCAGATCGATGGCAGTGATTTTTTCACGATATTTTGCTTCCGGCTTCCTTTGATCCATGTGTCATATCTCACACCATTTGTGTTTTTTTTGCAATAAATTCTTAAATACGGTTAGTATTTCCAAAACCGTGATTTCTAAATACGTTTCCTTCTGTGATAAAATTTGTCCACAAAACTCACAAAAAAAAGAAGGAGCAAAGATGAAGATTTTGAATCAAAAAAAAAGATGGAGAATGCCGGTTTTTCTGTTTCTGGGAATTGTCTTTCTTTCCTGTTCGCTTCCGGCAGAAATAAAGCTGCCCTCGATCCTGGGAAACAATATGGTCATTCAGAAGAACCAGCCCATAAACATTTGGGGACAGGCTGAGCCTAACGAAAAGATAACAGTTCAATTAAATGAAGACATTGCCAGGGCTACAGCGGATGAGAACGGTTTTTGGGAGGTTACTCTAAAATCTCGAGAAACAAGCGGAAAATCCCTTCAAATGACAATCTCGGGGACAAAAAGCCAAAATATTACACTCGAAAATATTCTTGTAGGCGAAGTCTGGGTCTGTTCGGGGCAATCCAATATGCAGTGGTCGATGCTCCAGACACACAGCCCTATTCCAGAAATCCAGAGAGCCGATTACCCGATGATCCGCCTGTTCTATGTCCCTCGAAAGATCTCAACTTTACCTCAAAATGATGTTGATGCCGAGTGGGAAATCTGCAGCCCTGAGACAATCGGACCTTTTTCAGCCGTGGCCTATTACTTTGGAAGGGAAATCCATACTGAGCTGGATATACCTGTAGGATTGATCAATTCCAACTGGGGCGGGACAAGGATCGAGCCGTGGACTCCGGATTCCGGTTTCAAAAGGGAAACATTGGGAACTCTTTACAAAAACAATCTAAAAGAGGCACTCCCCAAAATCGAAGACTGGATCAAAAAAGCTGCTCAAGCTCTTGAAAACGATACGTACATACATCCTCAACCTCCCATTCCCAGTCATCCTCATCAAAATAACTGGACACCGGCTGTTCTTTACAATGCCATGATCCATCCATTGATCCGCTTCCCGATCCGTGGGGCCATCTGGTACCAGGGAGAAGCCAACCGGAACGACGGTCTCGAATACACAGCTAAAATGGAGGCCTTGATCAAAGGATGGAGATCGGCCTGGAAGGTGGGAGATTTTCCCTTTTATTATGTGCAGCTGGCTCCTTTTAATTATGGATACACTTTGATTAATGACGAGAGCGATATCCTTGATTTTTACCGCCTCCCCTTAATTTGGGAAGCACAGCAGAATGCCCTAAAAATTCCCAACACTGGGATGGCTGTCGTCACCGATATTGCCAATCTCTATGATATCCATCCTCGTAATAAAAAAGATGTGGGTTATCGACTCTCCCTCTGGGCATTGGCGAAGACCTATGGGAAAACAGGCCTTGTCTTTTCAGGCCCCCTGTACAAATCCATGGCGATAGAGGGGAATAAGATCAGAATAACATTTGAACACACGGGAAGCAGCCTCATATCCCTTAACAATCAGCCTCTATCCTGGTTCGAGATTGCCGGAGAAAATAGAATTTTTCTCAAGGCCAAAGCCGAGATCGATGGACATACAGTTTTGGTGTGGAACAGCAGAATTGACAAACCAGCTGCCGTGCGTTTCGGATGGCATCAGCTGGCAACACCTAACCTTGGGAATTCGGATGGGCTGCCGGCTTCCCCTTTTCGCACCAACCGCTAATCTTTCCGGAATTTGGTGATAAAGTGCACCAGCTCGTAACGGTTTTTTACTCCAAGTTTCTGATAAAGGTTATAGACATGATTTTTGACTGTGTGGTAGGAAATAAATAGCGCTGCCTCAATCTCTTTGTTGCTCTTTCCATCCAAAATCAGTTTGAGAATATCTTGCTCCCGTTTTGATATATTGTATTTGTCATAGATCGAATCCAGGACTTCTCTATCTTCGACAAAAACCAGCATGCTCTCCGCATACTTTTTAAAAAAGAATTTTATCCAAATATAGGGGATAAGACTAAAAAATATGCACAAGATTAGCGCCATCGAATATCGAATCGTTCTTGACCCCACTTCTTCCCCTCTTAAATTAAGAACTACTAAAAGCATAAAAATTCCAATCAGGATAAAATACCGGGAAAAATAGAGCCAGGCTAAAGAACGCCTGAGTTTAATTTTTCTCCTATCTTTCTCTTTTTTTCTACCCACCACTAAAGCAATAAGGATGGGAATCTCCAGGACCAAGAAGTTGTTATAGATACTGAGCTGAATCGATCTCAAGAACGTGCGGAATGTTCCTTCCGGCAGCAGAACCAACCTGACTCCAAAACTCAGGACAAAAACGCCAATCCCAACAAAAATCCAAAATTTGATTTTTACGGGGATATCCCAATCCTTCAGACCCAGATACACACGGAATAGGGAATAGACGAGACCGATTTCAAACAATGTGACAAAAAGATAGCCTAAATCTGAAAAAACAGGGAAATTGTCCTGCAGATAGTTTTTCGGAAAGTTTATGGTGAAATAAATGGTTATCAATAAACTAAAAACGGCAATGTCGTAGAAGACACAATAGTGAAAAAGAGGTTTTAGAAAGAGGTAGTCGTAGGTTTTTTGAATTTGATAGACATAGATTGCAGCCCATGTCGCAACAATCAGTGTAATCAGAATGCCGAGAAGCAAAATGTGTTCCATTGTCTATTTATACGAACTCTTCCTCAGATAGTTCCAAAATAGAATATTCCCCCCCTCAATACAACCCCCACTATAGGAAACCTTTCCTATTTTTGATAATTGAGAAAGCCTTCCCATTGTCTCCAAGGGAGATATCTCTCATATTGTGCTGCGAAGGAGACAAAAATGAAACTAAAAATACAGAACTTGTCAAAAACGTATCCAAACGGTGTA
>JAUWVG010000371.1 GCA_030617525.1 Candidatus Aminicenantota bacterium
TCCGGAACAACCCCTCTAATCCTAGAACCAGTATCTGCCCCCCATCCAAAACAGGGATAGGGAAAAGATTGATGATCCCCAACTGAAGGCTGAAAAAAGCAATAAAACCCAACAATGCCATAAAGCCTGCACGAAGCGCAATATAAGAGAAATTTGCGATTTCTAAAGGACCCCCAAGCTGCTTGGCTGAAGCTTCTCCTGTGATCAAATCCTTCAAAAAGTCCATAACCAGAAAAGCCAAATCGACATTATATCTAAGACTTTCACCGATCGCCGCAAAAAGACTATATTTCTTGATTATAGATTTAATATTGTGGCCTATCCCTATCTTTCCAACCTCTCCTACCCGCTTTGGTGTGATGCTCAAAGTCTTGTGTTCCCCATTCCGATCTACTAGAAACTCGAGCTCCTTTTCGGGACTGCCTTCAACAATATCAATGAACTGTGTCTGGAAAACGGTCTCTCCGTTTATGGCTAAAACGATATCTCCGATTTCAAGTCCACCCTTTTCAGCCGGAGAATTCGCTGTGATCAAACTCACCTGAGTCCATTCTTGAGCCCTAAAACCCGCATACCCAAAAGCCAATCGGGTTCTGCTTTCAGTCGTCAGATCGATGGGAATAATCTTTCCATCCCTTTCCACTTCTATTTTTAATATTCTGTCCGGACGAGTCCCTACTGCTATTTCCATTTCGGTCCACGTTTTTGTCTCTTTCCCATCGATGCTGATGATTTCATCCCCGGGCATTATATTGGCCAATTCGGCAGGTGAACCGGATTCAATCCAACCGATAACAGGGGCCTGCTTATAGAATTCGGGAGAAGTGGTACCAACCATGTTTATGACCGTCATAAGAAGGATGGCCAGGATAATATTCATCACCGATCCCATGACCATGACAAGAAACCTCTGCCACCGTTTAGCAGCCATAAAATCTCCAGGTTCAATTTCCCTTTTTCCTTCAAATACATCTTCACCGGTAAATTTGACAAACCCTCCGATGGGGATCATGCTGATCCGGTAGTCGGTATCTCCCTTTTTTATTCCAAAAAGTCTCTTTCCATAACCAAAGGAAAAAACTTCAACCCTAATTCCGACGAGTTTAGCCATAAAAAAATGACCGAATTCATGGAAAAAGACCAATACGCCAAATACGATAACAAAAGCCAGGATCTGGCCGAGGATTGTGAATATTGTGCTCATGTTACAACCTTTGCTCTAAAAAATTCCGGGTTTGCAGTTTAGTCTCCCGGTCGACGCTTAATATATCATCAAGATTATCCACATGGTTCTTTTTATGATCTCTCATGATTGTGTTTATAACAAAAAAGATATCGGAAAAAACTATTTTTTTCTCTAGAAAAGCTTTAACAGCCACTTCATTGGCCGCATTTAAGGCCACAGGTGCACTGTCCCCTTCATTCAGTGCTTCGCGAGCCAATAAAATCATTGGAAATTTTTCTTTGTCCACTTCATAAAATTCCAATGCCCTTATTTTGCTTAAATCCAGTGGAGGGAGCGGAGCTTCTTCTCTTTCAGGATATGTGAGGGCATACTGGATAGGAATTTTCATATCCGTTTGACTGAGCTGTGCAATCACAGAACCATCGCGCATCTCAACGAGGGCATGAACGATACTCTGGGGATGAATAAGGACATCCAACTGTTCAGGCTGAAGGTCAAAAAGCCAACGGGCTTCAATCAACTCCAATCCTTTATTCATCATCGTGGCTGAGTCAATTGTCACCTTTTCCCCCATTTCCCAACGGGGATGGTTGAGGGCATCTTCAATCGTTGAGTTTTTCATCTCTTCTTTTGTGCTTTGAAAAAAGGGACCTCCGGAAGCCGTAAGGATCACCCTTTTTACATTTTTTTTGTCTTCCTTGGCTAAGCACTGAAAAACTCCGCTGTGTTCGCTGTCAACAGGAATAATCTGAGAGCCGGATTCTTCTGCCAATTTTTGAATAAGAGGCCCGGCCACAACCATGGATTCTTTATTGGCCAGCGCCACTTTTTTCCCATATTTTACGGCTGTAATGGTTGATCTCAGACCGCTTATCCCGGTAATGGCCGCCACAATAATATCGATGTCTTTGTTTCGCGCAATCTCTTCGGTCCCCTCCTGCCCGCACAGGATTCGAACGGAATCGCTAAAATCTTGCGCTTTGAGAAAATCTGCATCACTCTCTTTCTCCAAAGAGACAATCTCCGGCTTGAATTGTTTTATTTGACGGGCCAGCAGTTCCGAATTACGCCCGGCAGCCAGGCCTATCACATTAAATCTGTTAGACAGCAAATCGACAACATCGAGCGTACTTCGACCTATCGAACCTGTCGAACCCAATATGGCAATATTTTTCATTTAATTCAGCCGAATTATTTTTAAAATGAAATAGAAAAAGGGCGCTGCCAGTACAAAACTATCTATTCTATCCAAAAATCCACCATGACCGGCCAAAATATTAGATGAATCCTTCCGGCCCGCGGCTCTTTTAAAAAGGGATTCGAGAAGATCACCAATTTGGGCAAAGACATGGACCAAAACAGCCACTACAACAGCCTTCCATAACAGGATATCCGGGATTAAAACCTGCTGCACAAATAGGGCTCCGAGCCCGGCGAAAACGAATCCTCCAAATGTGCCCTCCCATGTTTTACGAGGACTCGCTTTTGGGGCCAGCAGATGCTTTCCCCAAAATTTCCCGACAAAATAGGCAGCCGTATCTCCACAAATGATGATGATGCCCAAAAAATACACATAGACCGCCCCTTTCTCAAGACGGAGAAGATAGACGTGATTGAGCGTAAAATTCACAAACAGCGGCCCCAAAAGAGTTAAAGCAATAGCATTGGCAAATGGAGCGAGTGTTTCAGCTCTCTTTAGGAAAACCAGCGGGAAGGCGGCAGCTAAGAACAGGCTGCTGAACAGAACCATTTCAAGAGTAACGGCATCAAATAGAAATGATGCACTGATCAAAAGGGACATGATTAAACCGAGGATTTGATACGGAGGAGTCTTTGTTCCTTGAAAGAGCTTGTAGAATTCTAAGAGAGATATGATAATTAAAATCTGCAAAACACAGAAGAATCCAATATCAGGAAGATACTGAATGGCTAAAAATAATCCCCCCATCAACACGACAGCGACCAGGAACCTATCCTTAAAAGTTTTTTTTACTATTCCCCAGTAAGATGCCGAGGGAGCTCCGGCGAGTCGATTAGCCATTCAAATTTTCAGGAGGGTGAATATCTCCAAACCTCCTTTCTCTTTTTTGGAATTCAACCAGAGCCTGCAGGATATGTTTTCTACGAAAGTCAGGCCAGAGCTGAGGTGTTATCCAAATCTCAGAGTAGGCTATCTCCCATAACAAAAAATTGGAGATCCTCTGCTCACCGCTCGTCCGGATGAGAAGATCCGGATCTGGGATACCGGATGTGTATAAATATGAGGAAAATGTCTCCTCATTCAATGACGCCGGTTCTATAGTTTTATCCATGAGTATTTTCTTTACGGCATCGACGATCTCGGCTCTTCCACCGTAGTTGAGGGCAAGAACAATGGTCATCCGCGCATTGTTTTTCGTCAGCTCCTCGACACGCTTCAGTTCACTGAGAACATCAGCTGGAATATCTTCTCTCTGGCCAATGACCTTCAATCTCAGATTATTTTTTACAAGAACTTTGTCCTCTCTCTTCAAGTAATCCTTCAGTAATTTCCATA
>JAUWVG010000169.1 GCA_030617525.1 Candidatus Aminicenantota bacterium
ATTCCGTATACAACCACTGCTGTGACGATGGAGGTGTGATCCTGGTATTCAGGGATACTTTTCTGGTAATAATCATTTTCCGTATGCCAGATTTCCCGGTAGCTGAAGTCATAACCTTTAGGATCACCCGTTGAAAAGCCCATGGTTGGCACCCAGTTCATGGAAAAGACTGAAGAATCGGTGCCCCCGGGACGTTTTGATCTTTCTCTGGGTTTTCTTTTTATCATTTTAAAAGGGAAATCCGGATTGATGTTGTTTAACGGCTGACAAATTTTTTCCATATCATCCCACATGGCCTCGGATACAGAGATTCCTGTTATCACTGTGGGGCCGCCATCCCGGTTGAACATATTAGATATTTTTGGTAATCGGTCTTTAAATTTTTCAACCCAGTGCCCGGCACCAAGAATACCAAATTCCTCACCGGACCAGAGACAGACCAGGATGGTGCGTTTAGGCTTGCCACCGGCGGCCATGATCAAACGCGCGGCTTCCATAGCCGGTGTTACACCGGATCCATCATCAACAGCACCTGAGGCCGCATCAAAGGAATCCAGGTGTCCACCCATTATTACATATTCGTCAGGGTATTCGGTGCCGGGTATAATTCCGATAACATTATGATATTTCACCGGCCCCATCTTAAAATAGTTCCGGATGTCAATTTCCAGTTCCACTCTCTGCCGTTCAATAACCATCTGTTTAATTTCCGCAAATTGATGCTCATTCAGTTTGATATCACATGTTGTGGGCAGATCATCCCATGATGTCCATTCCTTCACGTCCCTGTTATACGTTGCGTTAATGGGAATCTTGGCTGAAGCGATGACGCCCAGAATCCCGGCACTTATCAATTTTTCCAATTTGGCCTTGGCTTCTTTCCTCTCTAAATCCCTCTGTTTGGTCCGCTCTTCCGGAGTCATCTTTTTCCTTTTTTCCAATTCTTCTTCATCCACTTCAGGAGGAACAAGGAGGACCCATGCTCCCATCAATTTCTTTTTCATTCTATTGAATTGTCCATCATTTTGAGGTTCTAAAACAACATGTCCGACCTGCCGTCCCCGGGTTCCGGATGAATAAGAGGGAGTGGCAAAATGGAGATGCATGGATTTTGGGGATGTCATTTTTCCAAACCAGTGGCCCCGGTTGAAACCAACCGCCAGAGTGCCGGCTTCATCGTATTCGACTTCCATGCCCCATTCCTTAAATTTTCTTCCGGCCCATTCTGCAGCATTATCGTAAGCTGCAGAACCGATAGGTCTTCCACCAAAACGATTCGTGAGAACGTCCAGGTGTTTCATTGTTCTATTATCATTTTTGCCGATTTCAATAATTTTTTTTACGACAGCATCTGTTTGTGCGTCAGAAAATTGGGGAAAAAGAAAAAAAGACATAACAACGGCCAATACCAAAATTTTTTTCATAGCTTTACCTCCATATCTTTTATATTTTTACTTGAATTTTAAATCCAATTTTACAGTCTTAATCCATCTTGTCACAAGCACCTCAGCCCAATCTGTTCATTTATAGGAGAAATCCTTGATTTATTTCAACAAAAACAGGCTTGAGCCCAATCGGCATGCTTGTCTTAAGGACTGTTTCTGACGGGATTTCAACCGGATCGTTATTCACGTCGAGTGCTGTTACGATGTAGGTGATTTTTACATTCGCTCCTTGAAATGAGAGGATCTGGCTGAAATCTACCGGCTCATATTTTTCCGATTCGCCGTTTATGTCCCAAGCCGTATACACGATAAGAATTTCCTTTTGGTGGTTGCTACAAATTCTTGACCATAGTCGATAATCTGCACCCACTCATACCCAGAAAGGAGCTTATCACAGTTAAAACGATTAGGGCAACAGACTCCGCCCTCGAATCAGCAAAAAACAGCCATGGAGTCCCTCAGAAATAATCCCCTCTCTCCTCGACTGCCATAAAGAGTTCCTGCCGGACACGTTGTGGAGGGGGAGGCCGTTCAGCCATGAAGAGCTGCGTAAATAGTGACTTTTAAAAGTTATATTTTGCCTTCAATTGATACGTGGACAAAACGAAAGAGAGGGCTTAGAACGCGAGGTTGGGATTATTTAATGACATTAGGTCTTCATCTTTTGTTGATATGATTTTCGATTTCTTTTATTTTCGAAATTAATTTAGTGAAAATTGGGGGATCCTCAGTAAACATATCTTCCATTTCTTTATAGTCTCTTTTAAGTTCAGACAACCGATGATCTGGAGGCGACAAACATAAAGTTCCTGGTTTTGCATCTTCGTATTTTGCTCTCGCAGAAGGAAAATATAATTGTTTGTGTTCTACGACCGTTTTAAGTAAATCAACATCACCGAGAGCCTTTTGCCCTGATTCAAGCTCAGCCATACAGTAAAGGTCATAAAGATCTCTTGAAAGCCTCATTCTCATAGGAGAAGTCTTATCTCTGTGGTATTCAGCATGAAGAATGGTTGCTTTTTCCCAGAATGTTCGTTCTGCATAAAGTGAGACAATATTAAATTTTGGGGACTCAAAGATATCGGGAAATTCCTCAGCAACCCATGATATTATCGTGTAGATTCCATTTGGTTTTGTTCCAGTATGAGATCCGAATTCCAATTTTACTAATGGCCGATTGTACCCCCCCGAGTCTACCTCCTCAGTGGGGTATCTGAATATTAAAATCGGGGATTTGCTTTCTTCATCGTAATTGTAACTTAAATAACTACTGTAAGAATCAGGGGGGCCAAGTTTTTCTTTAATCTTCTCTTCAAGAATTGATTGAATTTCATTCTGGACTTTTTTGCCACATTCAACTCGGAGTTTATCGCAGCAGCCCCTTTGTTTTGTTCTTGATGCAGCTTTTTCAGGTAAATTCTCGTCATTGAATCCACACCAACTTGGATCAATAGTGAGGTCGATATCTTCTGAAAATCTTTTGATAATCCCAAATACTTTAGAAAGTGATGTCCCTCCCTTGAACACGAGATTCTCCTTTAGCTTTGGAACAGTGAAAAGACAATCTAGTATAAAACAAACCCAAAAATCCTTTTCTACGATGAGTTGTCTAAGCCCACGTCTATTAGCGACCTCATTTAAATATGGAGTACGTTCTTTTATAGGCAGATTTGCGAACTTTAACATGGGTCGTTTATCACTATATTTTCGATGGCAGGTTGCATCCAAATCGGGGCATATTTTCTATCTTTTTGTAGCTGTATCTTTGTACTGTTGTTTAAGGATTTCTTTAAATGTTCAACATGTTGTTGTTTTATTTGTGTTTTACCTAGGTGTTTTAAAGCCAGAATCACCATGCCACTATTCTTTCCTGCTTCCAAAATCTTAGGAGATGTTCTTTTGAGAATTATTTCCTGGCGACCAACCTTCACTCGACGTGTCGAACCATTGGTTAGAAATACGATTTGCGCGGGGACTTGCTCAGACAATCCGAGTAAATTTGCTGAATACGCCCCTGAAGGCTGAAAACGGATAGCGTCACGTACTGATAGAGCCTCAACAATTTTTTCTGGACTTGGCGAGAGAAGGCCGATAGTCACGTGCTTTTTTGGGTATTCATATAGACCTCGAGCAATCCGGCGAATGGAGCCTTTTTTTTCAAGTCTATGTAGAGCAATGCGGATTGCACCCGGACTTCCAAGATCAAAGAAATTTTTCTGAGTAAAACACCAACTCCTTCCTTTACTATATATCCGATTAACAATTTTATTATTAATACTTTGCATCTGAGTGAACTCCAATAATCTGTAACTAAATATATATAATTTTAGTTACAATGTCAAGTCAAAATAATTGTAATTATTGTAATAAATATATATGTGCCGGTTTATGCAGCCGGCATGTTGGTGAAAATGTGGTGCTTCCTTAGGGAATTGTTGTTACTTGATCAAAAATGCCCTACAAGCTATTATTTCCAAACAAGTTAAGCCCAATCGTCTGGATAGGATTATGTCCAATGAAGTATAAGCCTGTAAGAGCTGGATCAACTCCTATTTGAATCAGAAGATTCCACCACAATCAATACATCATTTATAGAGCGACTTAATATTAAAATCCGACAGAGTTGTGCTTATTTAGGGCGTCGAACAGCTTGTCATTCCAGGCGTATAGATCTTCTTGCTGACAATCTTGCTCACCAAATGTGTTATTACAATTTTATTGGTCCGCATTCAGCTCTAAAATTTGGGGGTAAAATACGGACGCCTGCGATGCAGGCCGGATTGTTCAAAAAACAACTCAGCTTTCGGGAAATCTTCACAGCCATAGAGATAATTTTTTGGTGGATTTTCATGTTTTTGAGAAATCGGATTCGAACAAAAGAGCTTATATGGATTTCGGCTTAGAAACAACAGTTGCCTTAAGAAGCACCGAAATTCATCAATCATCAAATATAAGGTCATCCGGAATACGGAAGCCACGGGACTGCTGCAGAACATATTAATGACGCTTCGGCCATTGGATTTTATCTATTTTCATAATTGAATAACCATCTTTGTCGTCCTCATAGTAATATAACAATCCATTTTTGATACAATATTTTTTTAGGCCAAAGTATTCTCCTGTCCAATCAAAATTGAGATCGATTTGTCCTATCAGTCCGCCGCTTGAATCGAAAACATCATACTTAAAGCTCTCCGGTCCTTTTCCTCGTTGGTATGTCATAATCAGCAAACGTCCTTTCTCATCTGCTATAAAAAATCTAATACATGGCATAGGAGATGGTATATAATTACTCTTCGATGATGATATCGACTTTTGTTTCCCTAAGATTCTTTCCTTGATGAGGGAATCTGCATACTGGGGGAGGAAATGCTTTTTTATTTTTCGAACCAGATTCCCTGAAAAATCAAATACTGAGACTTCATAGTTCCTTTCTTCATTAATGACTATAATGTGATCTTTCGTTATTCTCCACATAAAAAATGACATAAGTTTATTATCCGCAAAAAACCATTTGTATGTATCTATAACATTTACTTCATTGAACTCGGAATTAGATATTCCAAGACAATAATTAACGTAATCAGGACCTGGCGGAACGCTTGTATCTAAACCAAATATAACAAAATGTCCATCAGGCAGAGGATCTACCATATCTATCCCAAATGGGAATCGTCGTTCTTCAATGAACTTTCCATCAGTTCCAAAAATAACGACTTTTTTCTTTGGATCACTGATATATACACGATTTCCACACACTGTTGGTCGCATTGGCCTCTCTAGTTCTCCAGGTCCTTGGCCCCTAGCACCAAAAGATAGTAAATATTTTCCAGAAGGATCTAGCTTATATACAAAATTTTTTTCGTTTTTATAGCCGATGATATAAATGTTGCCGACTTCATCGACGTCAAACTCGCCCATTGTTCTTAAGCCGCATTGAATAAGATCTTCTTTTTCTTGTGAGATCTCCCTATAAGGAGAAATAATAGGCAACGCATCACTCTTGACATACAGAGGATTTTCAACTATTTCCACCCCGTTTTCGACAATACGCTTAATTAAGTTTCCTCCATCACACCCAAATGTACCCAATAAAAATAATATGATTATTCCTCTTTTCATATAATCAGACACAGGCAATCTCCTCCAAGAGTTGTTTAGGCACAACTTTTAGTGTTGTAATCTTTTAATGCCAAAAATGATAAAATATTTATTCATGTTAAGAATATTACACGATAAGAATTTCCTTTTTGTGGTTGCTACAAATTCTTGACCATAGTCCATAATCTGCACCCACTCATACCCAGAAAGGAGCTTATCACAGTTAAAACGATTAGGGCAACGGCCATACCCCCGCCCTCGAATCAGCAAAAAACAGCCATGGAATCCCTCAGAAATAATCCCCTCTCTCCTCGGCTGCCATAAAGAGTTCCTGCCAGACACGTTGTGGAGGGGGAGGCCGTTCAGCCATGAAGATCAGTTTAAGGTGGAAGATTATCTTGTCTATGACTTTATGATCTTCTATAAAGGAGATTATTGACATCTGTCCTCCACATCTAGAACACAGCAGAGGGTCTGTCTCATAGACTTTTTTT
>JAUWVG010000364.1 GCA_030617525.1 Candidatus Aminicenantota bacterium
GGCAGTCTGGTTCCATTTCTGGAAAAGAAGTCCGATGTATCGGTTTACCTCCTGACATCCTTCCGGGATGTTTTATTCCAGGAAGTGAAGCAGACAGGAGCCAAGATCGTTAGCATCCAAGCTCCTGTTGAGATTTGCGAAAATGTCCATACAACCGGTGAAATGGGAGATCAGATCAAGGAACAGACGTTGATCCTGGATACAAGCCAGGGATTGGTCGTGATAACCGGGTGTGCACACCCGGGGATTGTCGAGATAGTAAAAAAAGCCAAACAGATATTAAATAAGGACATAAACCTGGTTATTGGAGGTTTTCACCTGATGCAGACACCGGCTGCTCAAGTCAAGGAAATCATCGCCGATTTCAGGGAATTGGGT
The DNA here is from genome assembly GCA_030617525.1 of Candidatus Aminicenantota bacterium. GTDB lineage: Bacteria > Acidobacteriota > Aminicenantia > Aminicenantales > Aminicenantaceae > JAUWVG01. Next base: position 379 of record JAUWVG010000364.1, read on the forward strand.
GTAAAAAAGGTGGGCGCCACACACTGTACGGGAGATAGGGCGATTCAAATGTTCAGAGAAGAGTGGGGTGAAAATTTTGTAGAATTGGGTGTGGGAAGAAAGATCTCCATAACGCTCCATGAATAATTGAATATTCAAGAAAGTATATAGACCCGGAGGCTTTTTCGTCCGATAAACAATTTACTTTATTGGTTTTTTCTTCATCGGATCAAATTTCTTCTCCCACTCCTCCATGAGTTTCTGTCTCTGGTCTTTCGTATCCAGATAGAGCTGGAGGTTCAAAATTCCCTCTTGCAAAGCCTCAGCCAAGACACCGATGGAACTCGTTTCCCGTCCTTTTTGGGCACCCATCATATCGGATGCGAATTCCTCCGCTTCTCTCTCGATGAGGGGGCCTAGAATCCCCTGCTGATCCTCCACAATAGTCAACTTGATCACAAGAAGAATCCTGTGGAAGTGGCGGAAAAAGTAAGGATCGATCTTGTTTTCCGAGAAGGCCTTCTTGGTCTCGGCCATGGTAGCCTCAAGCTCCGAATTAACCTTGTCTCTTCCACCTGATCCTGTGGCCGCCATTGTCTGGAACATTCCGATCAGTCTTTCGAGCAAAACATTTCCAGAATCACTCTTGGAATTTTGAGTGATCCCGGCATCATCTATCGCCCAAAGGCCTGCGACAAATATGAAAAGAGAGAAATACAAGACGAATTTTTTAGCCATTTTTTTCCTCCTCGACATGTTTGGAATATTTTGACAGGAAACGATAAATGCTTCGTTCCTTTATCATTCTCCTCAGTTTTTCAGATGTATCTGAATCACCGCTTGAGTCCATTCGATTCAAATGCTGCCACTCTTTGAGAGTTTGTACTCCGGGAGTTCCCTGGAGAAAATTTTCGATGGCGGCATGTGCCGTGTGTTCACCGCCACTGTCTTTGAGAATAAAGAGAGGAATCGCGACCAAAAGAATGAACGTCAGAGCTCCTGCAAATGCCCACGACCGTTTCAACCTGAAAAGCCCTTGAGGGGGGCGATTCCGGAATTCAAGTTCCATTCGTTTTTCCAACCGGGTTCGCAACTCCTTTTCAGAGAGGATGTCGAAGGCTGCCTCCGCATCCTTTTTTACAAAGCCAGCGATTTGACTGCCATCGTCTTTCGGATTTTTGGTCATAACTGCTCCTTCATATGTTCCAAAATCGTCTCCCGGGCCCGGTTCAATCTGGACATGACCGTCCCCTCTTTGATCCGGAGGGCGCTGGCAATCTCCCCGTAGGTCAGGAGGCCGTATTCTTTCAACAGGAACACATCCTTGAGTTTTGCGGGAAGATTTTGAACGGAGTCCTTAAACCTCAAGTGTTGTTCCGAATGGATCATCTGCCGCTCCGGAGAATCGGGGTTTTCCCTCTGAACGTCCATCTCTCTTAACCTCTGGTCATACATCTTCCGTCTCTTCACCATATTCAGGCATGTATTCCGGGCGATGCGAAACAGCCATTCTTTTTTGCGTTCCATGTCTCGAAGGGTATGAATATTTTTCAGCGCCATCAAGTAGATATCCTGCATCAGTTCTTCGGCATCCCAGGGGTTTCTGACAAACCCGAGACAGAAGCGGAATACAACATTCGAATGGCCCATCAGCTCTTCCATGACCTGAGATGAATTCTTCATAAACACCAAGTTTCCATATTAATATAATCTTCCTCTCTCATATTAATAGACAAATGGCGGACACGAATATTCTATACTAAAAATGTTGAGTCTCGAAATTCCAACAGTTAGGTAGTATCATATACAGATGAATAAAAAATTAAACCAAAGACGTAATTTTTTTAAGCACTCGGGTTTGCTTTGCCTGGCTTCACTTGTTAACCTACCGGCAATGGCATTTTCGGATCAGAATAACAGTAAATCACTACCCTATGTAAATTTCACACGCGATGGCCTTGATTTCTCTACGGAAGATTATGCCAAAAAGCTCGTAGAAATTGCTGATAAAAAGGGGATTGCAATCGATTCTTACTCGAATTTTGGAGTAGTTGAGGCCTTGGAGAAAAAAATGGCCTCCGTTCTGGGAAAAGAAGCGGCTGTGTACATGCCTACGGGCACATTAGCCAATCACATTGCCATCCGCAAACTAGCCGGTGAAAAAAGCAGGGTGCTGGTACAAGCCGAAAGTCATATTTATAATGACTCCGGTGATTGTCTGGGGGTACTATCCGGACTTAATGTGGTGCCGCTAAATCCGGGACAAACCCAATTTACATTGAAAAATGTAAAAGCCCAGTCAGACAGAGTGCAGCATGGCAGGGTGAAAACCAGGATTGGCGCCATTTCTATTGAATCTCCCGTTCGCAGGAGCAATAACCAGGTGTTCGACTATGAAGAGATGAAGAAAATTTCTGCTTATGCCCGGGAAAACCAAATAGGCATGCACCTGGATGGTGCCCGTTTATTTAATGCCTCGGTCCATACCGGAATAAGTCCTAAAGAATATGCTGCGCTATTTGATACGGTTTATGTTTCCCTGTACAAGGACTTCAATGCAGCATCAGGTGCAATTTTAGCAGGAAATGCAGAGTTTTGCCGGGATTTGTACCATACCAGACGAATGTTTGGTGGAAGTTTGTCAAATGCCTGGCCTTTTGCCGCCATAGCGCTTGAATATGTCGATTCATTCCCTGCTGATTACCGTAAGTCGCTTAACAAGGCTGCCGAACTTTTTGATTTTTTAAAGACTCACTTTAAGCTTGAAAAAATCGAAAATGGTTCAAATGTGATGAAATTACATGTTCTGCAAGGTGATCTATCTACAATTCAGTCTAAGCTTTTAGCCAAAAACATCAAGCTTAATAATCCGGCCGGTGATTTTAATGGATTTTACATCAAGATCAACCCCTCATTGCTGCGGGTAGATATAAAAAAGCTGATCCAATATTTTATCGAATCAGTAAGTTAAAAAGTCAAACTAATTGATAATTCTTAGCTTCCGCAGGCAAAACACCTTGTGTATGGTGAAGACCATCTGGCAGTGATAAAAACTATCTGTTTTTTCTAATTCCCTTAAACCATAAGAATAAACCGATAACCAGACTCACCAAGAATATCAACATGGAAATATTTAAGGCTCTGGGTTCCAGCTCTTGTCCTGATCCAATAGCCACCTCGACCCAGAATACCAACCAGGCAAGCCAAATTAGACGCAAAATCCAAATATAAAACGGGCTTTTCCTTATCTTTAATACCGCATACATGTTTTTTTTGTTCATGGCTCATTCCTTTCCTTGCATCGTATCGATCCCGTACTCCGGCAGATTGAGATGCCACCATTGTTCGACGCTTTTCTGACGGCCATAACCGAAAGCCTCATCCATGGATGTAAAGAATCTATCCAGGGCCGGAATCTT
>JAUWVG010000192.1 GCA_030617525.1 Candidatus Aminicenantota bacterium
ATTCTCCCTGAGAAATCTGAAGGGGATGGAAGAAGCGACATCCGAGGATTTAGCCTTACCGAGTTGTTCATCGAGGGGAGGCGACCTTGTCGGCCGCTGAGTATGTTTGAGTATGGACAGAAAACTCGGATTATTATATCTTAATAATATTTCATTGAAGAAAATAATTTCCCGGAGACTTTAAATGGATAAATTTGCCATAGAAAATGTTCGTAAAGATGTTTTAGGAAACAATGTTCTTTTTAATACTCCTTTCGGCGAGAGGCATCTCCTCTACGCGGATTACACAGCCTCAGGCAGAGGAGTAAGCTCTATAGAGAAAAAAATCATCAATATACTAAGGTCTTATGCCAATACTCATACCGAAGATGCCTATTCAGGAAAACACTTAACAAATCTTCTCCACAAAGCTGAAGCCAATATGAAAAGATTTGTTAACGCTGGAGATCATGGAAAAATCATCGCTACAGGTTCCGGAACTACCGGAGCTTTAAAAAAACTACAAGAGATCCTTGGAATTTACCTTCCACCTGTAACAAAGGAGCAAATATTCAACTCCATATCGGAATCAGGAGAATTCTGCCAGAGAACATTGGAGAAAATTGAAAAAGACAGACCTGTTGTCTTCATCGGCCCATATGAGCACCACACAAACGAGCTGATGTGGAGGGAAGCTTTTGTAGAGGTTGTTAAGATCGGATTGGATCAACACGGACTCATTGACCTTAAGAATCTTGAAGAAAGATTATCCGATTCAAAATACAAAAATCGACAGAAAATGAGTTCTTTTTCGGCTGGATCCAACATTACGGGGATTAAGACTGAAGTCTATGACATAGCCCGCATTTGCCACGAACACAACTCCCTTGTTTTTTTCGATTTTGCTGCCATCGCTCCATATGTTGAGATAAACATGAACAGAGATGATAGAGCTTATTTTGACGCCATCTTTTTTTCACCTCATAAATTCCTTGGGGGCCCGGGATCAAGCGGAATCCTTGTTTTTAATGAAAGAATTTACAGACAAGATCTTCCCCCAACCACAGCCGGAGGTGGTACAGTCATTTATGTTGGTTTCAACACCCATAATTTCTCAAACGATATCGAAACAAGAGAAAAGGCTGGAACACCACCTATTCTTCAGACAATTAAAGCCTCACTTGCTATGGAACTTAAGGAAAATATTGGAGTCAAGGTTATCGAAAAAATAGAGAATAGATATAAAAAATATTTTATCGGAGAGCTGGAAAATATAAAAAATCTTGAAATCATCGGGAGTGTTCCTCCCGAACACCGTGTCCCTATAGTCTCTTTCAACATCCTTCACAACGAAAAAAAATTGCATCCTCAACTCGTCACCAAACTGATGAGCGATCTTTTTGGAATCCAGTCAAGGGGTGGCTGCAGTTGTGCCGGACCTTATGGGCATATCCTGCTCGACATCGACCAAGAGCGGTCATTAAAGATTAGAAACCTCATTCTGAAAGGCTATGAAGGTTTTAAAGCAGGTTGGGTTCGCCTTAACGTGCACTACATTATGACTGTGGAAGATGTCGAATATATACTCAAGGCCATCAAATTTATTGCCTGCTCAGGTCATTTATTTCTGAAAAAATACGCATTTAATGTAAAAACCGGGGAATGGAAGTATATTGGATTCAAAGAAGAGACGGATTTTTCAGTCGATGAGGATTTTGTACTAAAAACAGTCGAAATCTCAAACCTTCAAAAATTACGTGAATCCTATATTAAAAAAGCTGAAGAATTGGCGGCTGAGCTTATAAAAGAAAAGGACGTCATTTTCGCGCGAGATAGTGAAAAGATTGAAGAAATCAAATTCTTCGATTACATCCACAAAACCCTGGAATCCTCAAAGCCTTGAATCCTCGAATCCTTTGTATAAAATGCATCAACTAATCGGTAGAAGAACCTTTATTATCCTAGAGTGTTTTAAGCTGGAGGACGGTTTTGCAGATAGGTTATCATTTTGGGAACAACCAGTGGGACAACATCGGGAAGCATTTTCGGCATCAGGTTATCCATGATTTTTGGCATCATATCCGGCATCTGTTCTTCCATGTAATCGGGCATAGGAATTCTCTTTTCCACTCTCTCAAGCATGGTGGGCATAACTTTGGACATCATTCCGGGAAGAAGCTTGGGAAAGAGAAAAGGAAAAACGGGTTTCATAATGGCGAACATGGCTCCACCGATAAACCCAAGTCTGCCAATGAATCGCATCATGCCTCCCATTCCCATCGGCATGGCGTCGAGCATCTCGGGCCACATGGAATCCATCAGGTCCGCAAATCCCTGAGGCGTCATTAGGGCAATCATGCCTTCAAAAACAGCCCACTGTCTGCTCACTTCAGGACTTGGATCCTCAAATTCTTTGCCCAGTGCTCTACAGGCGAATGCGGCCAGGTCGTGCACTTCTGTAGGGATGTTCTTTTTTTCCTTAGTCACCCGCAGTTGAAACTCACAACAAGGACAGAGGGCCAATATGGAATTGGCCTTAATATCCTCAGCTTCATCCATCCGGGACTTTCCGATCTCATGGGCAACTAGCGGATCCTTGATTAAAGTCAACACGCTCCCGCAGCAGTGGCCTTCTTCTTTGTTATGAGCCATTTCTTCGAACTTCACTCCAGGGATAGCCTTAATAACCTCTCGAGGTTCATCATACACACCAGAAACTCGCCCGATATGACAGGAATCATGCCAGGTTACTATTTCATGAATCGGATGAGTGAACTTGAACTCACCTTTTTTGATTTTATCAGCAATCAATTCACTGTAGTGCTTAGTCTTAATATTGTACTCGATGCCGAGTTTTTTGGCCCAGTCAGCATACGTATGACGCCACATCATGTCACATGCAGGACACGAGGTGATGACTGTATCAGCACCAGCAGCTTTAACAGCAGCGATGTTCTTTTTTAAAATATCTTCAAATATTTTCCATTTCCCGGCCACAAGCATTGGTGTCCCGCAGCAATTTTCCACATTTCCCAGATAGGTAAAATCAACACCCGCTTCATCCAGGAGTGTGACGGCAGCTTGCCCAATGTCATTTTCAACATAGGAAACGGTGCAGCCGGCAAAATAGACATTCTCACTCTTTACACCCTTACCATGTTTTTCTTTCATCTCCTTCGGGAACCATTTGGTTCTATCTTTGCGATAGCCGGCCCATATGTTCCCTTCTGCTTCACAGGCAGCAGCCATCATCTCGAAAGGAGGAAAGGTCATTTGTTTGTCCTCATGGATCAGTTTGCCACGGAGCGTCATCCAGGAAGTCTCGATGGGAAGGGCTGCCGAACAGCGGTTGTTGCAGAATTCGCATGTCGTGCAGACCAAAATTGTATCCACCATGAACTGATCCCATTTGACCTTTCCTTCCATGTACTCCCGGAGCCAGTACCATTTTCCTCTGGGTGACTGGCTTTCCCATCCGCGTCCAAAGAACTGGTCACACTCATCCAGACAATAACCGCACTGAGAACAGGCATAGGCATACCAGGCAACATCCGCCGGAATTCCTCGCACGGACTTTTTCGGACGTTCTCCGACACGGGTGACAACCAAATTTCCAAAGGGCCTGGCCAGAGGTTCGAAGACATTCAGAATGTTGATGACTTTGCCCAAGGCTTTTCCGCCCAAGACTTTATCAGGGTTGAGGATTTTATTAGGATCAACCTGCTTCTTAAAAGCATTTAGTCTTTGAGTGCGGTCCTTACCCAGGACACTTTCCACTTTACTGGTAAAATAGAGCCCTGTTGAATAAGGGCGTCCTCCAAATTTCTTAGCGATCTTCATGATGCTCAAAACAAGTCCATAGACGAAGTTATAAGAAAATTTTCTCTGGTCGCTGGGGATGAATCCTAAAATGACGGCTTCAGGTTTTCCGTCTTTTCCGTTTTTGATGACAACGCCCTCTTTGACAACAGGCTGATTAATTTTTTGTTCGATCTCATCCATCACATGGCCCAGTTTATCAAGAGGGATGACGACTTCGGCAGGAACGAGTGATGGGCCAAGGCGCTTGACAACCATCAATTTGAAACGGTTTTCCCACTCATGATCCGCAATTTTCTGTGTGAGAATATCTCCTTCGCATTTCTTTATAATCTCTGGAAGCTTGGTCTTGATTTCTTCTTCATCGTCCTTCCTGTAAGCTATAGTTGCGATATAGGCTGCGGGGAGGATAATTTTATGTTCTACTGGTTTGCCGTGGTGGGTCTGCACAGGAGAGCGGTTTTTCATCTCAGCCATCCGTGGATTGATGAAAACTAAAGACCAGATGGGAAGATCACGATCTATAAACTCCTGGAAAATTCGAGAAAGGGCATGTGCATCCGGACAAGCGATCGCAGTGACACCAATATTGGTCAGCTTCTGCACGCGAATTGTCACTTGACTGATAAAGCCGGTTATACCTTCGGCATCAGCCACGAGCTCGAGTTCGTCACCGGTGACTTTTTTGACTTCTCCGGACGGGAGCACGATGCAGGCGCTGACAACGTTTTCCGAAAACCAGCCATATTCGTAAGAGCCGATACCCGCTCCTCCTTGAGCAAGCCAGCCTCCTGCGGAAGAAGAGGGATAACTGGTCGGATAGAGGCGGATGACCAGGCCCTTGGATTTTATTTTTTTATCCAGTTGTTCCCAGGTAATTCCAGGTTCAACAGTGACCGTTTCTTTTTCCTCATCCACAGAAATAACATCTTTCATCCTATAAAAATCAACAACGATTCCCTTCCGTGTAGGGATGATACCGCCGTATCCGGAAGAGCCTTTTCCTCTGGGGACGAGAGGGACGTTATTTTCATTAGCCCAACAAACCAAATCCTTCAATTCCTCTTCGTTTTCAGGTTGGACAACTGCATAGGGTATAGTGTTTCCAATCAAAGGCTTAAAAAGCCCCGCGATAGCTGCTATGTCATGACTGTAGAGTCTTCTTTCTGTCGGATTAAAATTGGCTCTGTCTTTAAATCTTTCTTCAAGCCATTTGCGTTTTTTCTTGTTCAGTTTTGCCATCTCTTGCCTCCTAAAAAAGAAAGAATGGTTATTCCCCCTATCTTACTAATAGAATCTGTTTATTTTTAAAGAATGGAGTTTACTTTCCGCCGAGAATTGTCTGGTTTTCCTTGATTCTTTTAGTAAGGACTTCAGCAATGAGGTCGTAAGCTTGAATGATATTTGGATGAGCCAAGCTGTAGAAGACACTCGTTCCCTCTCGCCTTGGCTTAAGCAGTCCTTTTTCTTTCAAGATATTTAGATGTTGGGAGAGGTTTGAAATATCCATTTTGGTAATTCTGGCCAACTCTGAAACTGTCAGCTCTTTTTTTCTGAGTGAATCGATGATGAAAAGCCTTTTCGGATGTCCGAAGCTCTTGCAGGCTTCGGCATGGAGTTCGTAATACTGCATGGTTTTTGCCATAATATTTCCTCCAAAAATGACTTTATTATATTTTTTAAAATAAATCAATATAAATATTAATTTATAATATTATAATATATATTAAAGTATTATATGAGTATATTATAAATATCTAAAATTATGTATTTAAAAGGAGCGCAAATGAAGATAAACGCACAAGCCAAAATTGTTGCCTTA
>JAUWVG010000003.1 GCA_030617525.1 Candidatus Aminicenantota bacterium
TACCTCTGGACGAGGATGAACTCGACCGTGATGACGTCGATCTCGTGGAACCGGATCGGGATACAGTCGATCGTGTGCCGGATGACCTGGTTCTGCTGGAGCCGGATCGGGATATTGTCGATCGGGTGCCGCCGGAGCGGACGGTTCGGCTTGAGCCCTTAATGATTCTCCCATTTGATAGGGTTCGAGTCGTCCCTTTGCTCAGTTGTCTTTTCGTGATGACTGTTTTGCCGGTGTATCCGCTGTATCCGCTTCTTGATCCGGACGAATACCAGCCCCAGAAATAGGGATTGTAGGGACCATAAGAGTTGTAGTACCCGTAGAGCCAGAATGGATTCCACCATCCATACCAGCCCGACCACATGTAAGGGCTGTAATAGGAGCCATAGGAACTGTAGGTGGGAGAATAGCCATAATCATCCCTGGGTTCGGTGATAATTCTTCTGCCCGTTAAGCTTTGATCGATAACGGTACAACTGGAGATTAAAACAATTAAAGCTAAGATTGAAAATATTTTTTTCATGTGTCCATCTCCTCTCCGTGAATCTATTATACCTTTAAGCAATCTTTATGCCAATTCTTTCTTGGGTACAATTCAAATTTTTTTGTTTTTTTTGTCTCATTTGATGTACATCTGTCCCTTTCCTGTGTCAATCCACTCAACCGTCTCCGATGCATTTCCAAAACCATGATTTCAAGAATAACTTCTGCAAAGTGAAAAGAAATCACGGTTTTGGAAATTCTTATATTTTTAGCGAAAGAGTTGACATTGTATATGCACCCATTTAGAATGGCGGCGTCAGTAATAATCATATTTATTAGGAGGTTTGCATGAAAGTCACTCTTAGTGTCTTGAAAGCAGATATCGGAAGTATCGGAGGCCATATCGTTCCCAGCAAGGCCCTGCTGGATGAGGTCAAAAATTTTGTCAAAGAAAAAGCAAAAGATCTCATTATTGACTTCTACATTAGCCATACTGGAGATGATATCGCTATCCTGTGCACACATGATAGAGGCGTCGAAGATGAAAAAATCCATAAACTGGCGTGGGATACTTTTCTCGCCGGAACAGAAGTCGCAAAAAAACAAGGTCTCTATGGAGCCGGTCAGGACTTACTCAAAGATTCCTTCAGCGGCAACATTAAAGGAATGGGACCTGCCGTAGCCGAGATAGAATTCGATGAACGCCCCAACGAACCATTTATTTTTTTTGCAGCAGACAAAACAGACCCCGGCTGCTACAGCCTGCCATTTTATCTCGGATTTGCAGATCCCATGTACTGCTCTGGATTGATTCTGAGCCCTAAGATGAGTGATGGATTCACTTTCCGTATCATCGATGTCGAACATACAGAAAATGACAAAATCATTGATCTCCACTCTCCTGAAGAAATCTATGACATCGCAGCACTCCTCAGGGATTGCGAACGGTACGTCATCGAAAGTATCTATGCGCGCGGTTCAGGAAACCAGGCCGCTTCCATTTCTACAACCCGTCTCCACAACATCGCCGGAAAATACACAGGAAAAGATGATCCTGTCGCCTTAATCAGGGTTCAAGGAGAATTTCCCGCTACTGGTGAAATACTTGCACCGTTTCAGATCGGACATCTTGTTGCTGGTTTTATGCGAGGAAGTCACAACGGCCCTCTTATGCCCTGCAAGTTAAACGCTACAATTTCGTATTTTGACGGACCCCCGGTCGTGACAGGCGCCGCATTCTGTGTCAACAATGGAAAACTCACAGAGCCCGCCGACGTTTTCGACCACCCCTTCTGGGATTATGTCCGGTTTCAGATTTCCAAAAAAGCCGTGGATATAAGACAACAAGGGTTCTCCGGTCCCGCCATGCTTCCTTACAGTGAATTGGAATACGGAGGAATCGTCGATAAACTCGAAAAACTCGAGAAGAAATTCACATACAGAGATTAAAACTCGACTTCTGCTTATCGTTTGAACTTATAGATCATCTCCAAAAGAGTGGGTAGAATGTTAAGGATTCTAGGGATCAAGGGGTCAGGGATTCGAGTAAAATGCTTAAGAATTATAAAGAAAGGGATCAGGGGGTCCAGAATCCTCGAACCTTTTTTCTGTTTCCATGAAAAAATTTAAAAATCCTTTTCCCACAGTGGATATCATTATAGAAATGGAACATTCCGGTGGACAACCGGGAATCGTGCTTATTAAAAGAAAGAATCCTCCCCATGGGTGGGCCCTGCCTGGAGGATTTGTCGATTATAACGAATCGCTTGAGCAGGCAGCCAAACGAGAAGCCAAAGAGGAGACCTCTCTGGAAATCCAAATTGTAGACCAGATGTTCACATATTCAGATCCCAAGAGGGATCCACGGTTTCACACGATCACAACAGTTTATATTGCCAGGGCTAAAGGGACTCCGGAGGCAAAAGACGATGCCGCCGAGATTGGAGTCTTTTCCAGAGAGGAAATAGATTTCCCCTTGGCCTTCGACCATGCTAAAATATTGGAGGATTATTTCCGAAGCAAGGAAAATCAAACTAGAAAAAAATGACAGACAAAGACAATAACGATATAAAAACCACTCCGGAATCACGCCTCAAACTCGTGCATAAAGTTTGGGGACCTGTCGAAGCGCAAGTGATCAAAAGCCTTCTTGAAAGTCAGGGAATTTCCTGTATCCTTAAAGGACTCGTCGTCCAGTCTATCCATACATTCTCTGTAAACGGCTTAGGAGAAACAAAGATCTTCGTGAATGAAACAGACTACGAACTTGCAAAAAAACTTATCGAATCCGACTAACAAAAAGATATCTAGCCTCACTAAGAACTCCCTCATAATATTCCTAATCACTTCACTCGACCCCTAGAATCCTCGACCCCTTGACCCCTTTAATCCTGATAATCCATCAACTCTTTTGGAGAAGATTTATTAAAAAAACTGCAACACCTCCATCATGGGTCTGTTTTACTATATTTTGTCCCTCTCTTTGCACACCCACAATATATAGAAAGATAGTGAAAACAAAAAAAATAAACCCTATTTTTTTTGAGTTTTTCCTTGACATCAACAGCTGATTTAATATAATTTTATTAAGAAATGGGACAAAACGGGATAATATGGGAAATTTCTTACTAGGAAGCTATCCAGCACGCATCGGGAAAAGCGGCAGAATAAAAATTCCTGAAAAATTTCGCACCGCTATTGAAGAACTGTATGGAAAGGAACTATTCATTACGTCCCTGAGCGACCAGGCCGTTCAAATCTATCCCCTCGCAGTCTGGGAAGAGCTTGCCGGAATAACGAAGACAGGTCTTGTTCACCTCAAACCTGATGTCAAAATGTTCATGAGACGAGTCAATCTCAAAGGAGGACAGCATGAGATCGACTTAAAGGGGCGTGTTCTGATAAATCCGGTTTTGAGAGAAAAAACACAACTCGAGGAAGAGGTTGAAGTTATCGGCCTCAACAACCACCTCGAAGTATGGAATAGGGATCTCCTCAATAAACTCCTCGATAAAAATCCTTTAACCGATGAAGATTTCGAACAGATTTCAAATCTTGCAAACAAGGTCAAAACTGAATGAGCGGAAATGGACACATTCCAGTCCTCCTCAAGGATGTGCTGGAATTCTTGGATGTTCATAGGGAAGGAGTATATATTGACTGCACTTTAGGTCTGGGAGGTCATTCCCTAAAAATACTCCAAACCAATCCAAAAGCACACGTTATCGGCTTTGACATCGACGAAAAATCCCTGATCCTTGCAAAAGAAAGACTGCAGCCTTTTGCCGATCGTTTGAGCCTCTATCACTCAGATTACCGTTACATTCCTGATTTAAATATCGATTTTTCAGAAATCAAAGGGATATTGATCGATCTCGGGATGTCTTCTTTCCAACTTGACTCCCCAGAGAGAGGATTTAGCTACCTTCATGATGGCCCCTTGGATATGAGAATGGATCAGAGGAACAACTTTACCGCCTCCAAAGTCATCAACAAATATTCAGAACCAAAATTGGCGCAGGTCTTCAGGGACTACGGAGAACTCAGGCAGGCTAAAAGATTAGCGCATGAAATCGTCTCAAGAAGAAAGAGAGATAAGATTGAAACAACCCATCAGCTTTTTCAAGTTATTGAGGACGTATGCCGATGGCGCCCCCAAAAGGGCAAATCTCATCCCGCCTCGCGCGTCTTCCAGGCCATCAGAATAGAAGTCAACCAGGAGCTCAAAAATCTTTCGAGTTTTCTTGAAAGAATAATTCTGAAAAGCCCCAAAATCGCGCGGATTCTCGTCATCTCTTTCCATTCCCTGGAGGACAGAATAGTCAAACAAACATTTGTCCGGTTGGCCGTCCAGAACGACCACCCTGCATCCATAAGGATACTGACAAAAAAGCCCATCACAGCCTCTGAAGAAGAAATCGTTTCTAATTTCAGGGCAAGATCGGCCAAGTTGAGAGCCGCAGAGAGAATCTAATGATCACAAAAAGGATCAATAAAAAAAATATGATCCTGAGTATCTTTGCCGGTTTTTTCGTCATTTTCTTTCTGATATTCTACATTTGGCATCAAGCAGAATCGGTCAGGATTGGCTACAAAACAAAAGATCTGGAAGACGAAATTGCACGGTTGAACGGTGATATCGAACAATTGGAGACACAAAAGGCTTCCCTTCTCTCCCTTGACAGAGTCGAACAAATGGCCAAACAGGAATTGAGAATGGCCCTTCCTAGCAAAAAACAAATCATCTTCGAAAAAGACGATGAAGGGTTCGGACTGCAGTACCAATGAAAAATTCTTTGCAGAGACGCATAAAAAAAAGAACCATAATCCTTGTGATGTTCTCACTCGTATGGTTGGGTGTTCTTGTTCTGCGTCTCGTTCAGCTGCAGGTCATAAACGCCGATCAATACAGAAACATCGTCCTCAAACAAAACCAAAATACCATCGATGTCACACCCAAGAGAGGCACCATTTTCGACAGGAACGGCACAATTCTCGCGCGAAGCATGCCGAATCCATCTTTATTTTTTCAGCCTTCTGAAGGAGAGACCATTAGCTCTCAATGGGATAAAATCAATAAAATATCCCGAATCTGCGGCCTGTCGCAAAGTGAATTAAAGAAAATCCAATCTCAAATTGAGATGCAAAAAAACTTTATCTATATCATGAGGAAAATCGATCCAGAAAAAGCGGAAAAAGTCATGAGCCTCCAGATCAACGGCATAAATATTGAGGTTGAAAATAAAAGGTTCTATCCCCAAGGCAAGCTCGCTTCTCATCTCATCGGAAGAGTCGGTATGGATGACAATGGTCAGAGCGGCATTGAATATAAATACGATTCAATCCTCCTCGGATATAAGGGAAAACGCCTCACTTTCAAAGATGGCATAAAAAGAAATTATCAGCATGAAATTATCGAGCAGCCCATTCCTGGAAAAGACCTGATATTAACTATCGATGAAACCATTCAGTACATCGTAGAAAAAGAACTGGCCAAGGCCGTGACCACTCACAGCGCTGATTGGGGAATTGTCATTGTTTCTCACCCGGGCACCGGTGAAATATTTGCGCTGGCCAATTATCCCGATTTTGATCTCAATCATCCCCCTGACGCAATAGAAGATTGGAGTAAAAACAAAGCCATCCATGACCTCTTCGATCCGGGATCAACATTTAAAATCGTCACCGCTTCGGCCGCTCTGGAGTCAAGAAGCGTCAGTTTTTCCGACGTTTTCGACTGCAGCCAAAATCTGAAGAAGGGTGGAAAAATTTTCAGGGATCATGAAGATTTTGAAACGCTCGCCTTTCCGGACGTCATCATCCATTCCTCCAATATCGGAACGATTCAGATAGGAGAGAGGATTGGAGAACAAAATTTATTCAACATGATCCAATCTTACGGCTACGGCCAAAAAACGGGAGTGGACCTTCCCGCTGAAGAACGGGGGATCTTGAATCCCATAAAAAAGTGGACGCCCATATCACTGGCCTCTCTCTCGATTGGGTATGAAATTTCCGTGACAGCCATCCAGATGCTGCAGGCTATCAACGTCATTGCCAATAGAGGCGTGGCCACAAGACCGATGATTGTCAAAAATATTGTCCTCTCCCCAGAAAAAGCTCAAAAACAACCGTATGAATACAGACGGGTTATCTCAGAGGATATTGCTTCCCAACTCATTGATATTTTCCGGCAGGTCACCGAGGTTGGAACCGGAACAGCGGCCAACATTGAAGGATACAGCACTGCCGGAAAAACCGGGACCGCACAAAAATATGATCATGCTATCGGGAGCTATTCCTCGAGCAAACATACGGCCTCTTATGTTGGATTTGCCCCTGTTGAAACGCCACTCTTCTCCATGGTTGTGGTTATCGATAATCCCAAAGGACTGTACTACGGTGGGCAGGTTGCGGCCCCTGTTTTCCAAAAAATCGGTAAACAGATTTTCCGATATTTCAGAATCCCACCAAAAACCGTCCCACCGAAAACAATAATTACAGCAGAAAACAGGAGTAACCGAGAACAATGAAGCTCAGTGAAGTTCTCGAAGGAGTCCCCAATACAAGGGTTGAGGGACAAAGGAATGTGGACATAAGCGGAATCACCCATGATTCCAGAAAGATTCAAAGCGGATATGTTTTTGTGGCTGTTCAAGGAGAAAAATTGGACGGATTTACCTTTGTCGAGAAAGCCCTACAAAATGGGGCGGAAGCCGTCCTTTCAAAGCGCAAAAAACCCGATCTGTTTCCCAAGACCTGGATACAAGTTTCTGATGATAGGGAAGCTCTCGGTTTGTGTTCAGCAAACTTTTACGGCCATCCGTCCAGAGAGCTAAAAATCGTGGGCATCACTGGAACAAAAGGAAAAACGACCGTTTCCTACATTCTGGAGGAAATTTTAAAAAAAGCGAACTTTATCCCCGGAGTTATCGGTACGATCTCCTACCGGGGACCCAATATTGACATAACAGCAAAACACACAACTCCTGAGGCGAGCGACCTGCAGAAAATGCTCAGACAGATGGTTGAGGGAGGAGCCACACACTGCATTATGGAAGTCTCCTCCCATGCCTTAGAGCTCAAAAGAGTTACGGGAATAGAGTTTGATGTAGCTGTGTTCACCAATCTGAGTGGAGAACACATGGATTATCATCAAAATATGGATTCATATTATGAAGCCAAAAAGAAGCTGTTTCATACGGATCAGATCAATCAGACCGCCGTTATCAATACCGACGATGACTGGGGAAAAAAAATGATCTCCGACATCACTATGGAATACATATCCGTCGGCCTCCAGTCCCCTGCAATGGTGTACGCAGAAAAATTTGAATTCAATACACACGGAACCAAATTGACAGCAAGGTTTCCATCTGGAAATATGACACTGTCGTCCCACCTTATAGGGAAACCAAATGTTTACAATACCCTGTCTTCTCTAGCTGCATCACTGGCCTTGAATATTCCCACAGATGCTATACAAGAAGGCATAGCCGCACTGCACGGTGTTCCGGGTAGGTTTGAAAGGATTCAAAATTCGCTGGGGATACATATCTATGTCGATTACGCTCATACGGATGATGCTCTTAAAAATCTTTTGGAGACAGCGCAGGATCTGGCACGAGAAAAAATCATTCTTGTTTTCGGTGCCGGAGGTGACAGGGATAAAACTAAACGGCCCCGGATGGGCGCGATTGCGGGAGAACTCGCCGACCTCACTATCCTGACCTCAGACAATCCACGAACAGAATCTCCTTCGGCCATCATTTCAGACGTTGAAGAAGGGCTAAAAACAACCGGCCCAAAAAAATATATCATTCTCCCTGACAGGAAAGAGGCCATCAAAAAAGCTCTTTCTCTCGCCAGAAAAGATGACATGATTCTTGTCGCAGGAAAAGGCCATGAAAACTATCAAATTTTAGGAGACAAAACCATCGTCTTCAGCGACAAAGACATTATTCACGAAATTCTAAAATTAAGAGGAGATTCCGATCTTGGCTGAATTAAGTGGGGCTGAGCTGGCACAAAAAATGAATGGGAGCATTATGCAGGGATCCCCTTCGCTAATGTTCAATTCATACAGCATCGATTCCCGGACCTCTTTACAAGGAAGTCTTTTTTTTGCTCTAAAGGCGGAACGAAATGGGCATCTTTTTATCCCGGATGCCCTAAAAAAAGGAGCGGCTGGAGCTGTTTTATCCCAGGATATTTCTCCTGTTGACAAAGCCATCGTTCTCCTTCAAGTCAAGGATACAACTTTGGCTCTGCAAATCCTGGCTCATAAAGTCCTCATGGACAGCCAATGTCAAGTGGTGGGTATCACCGGAAGTGTCGGGAAAACGACAACAAAAGAATTCACCTCTCTACTGCTCGCTGAAAAATACACGGTTCTCAAATCAGAAGGGAATTTCAACAACCATCTGGGCCTCCCCCTTTCTCTACTCAATCTGACTCGTAAACATGAGATTGCGGTCCTTGAAATGGGGATGAGCCACCAAGGTGAAATTCAGGCGCTGACTCAGATCGCGCCTCCTGACGTGGCCGTGATCACAAATATCAAGCCCGTTCACCTCGAATACTTTGAAAGCATTGAAGATATTGCCTTGGCAAAGAAGGAAATATTACAAGGAGCTCAATCGGATGGAACGGCCGTCCTCAATGCAGACGACTGCCGTGTTTTGGAAATTGCCAAAGATTGGACGGGTAAAAAAATTCTTTTTGGTCAAACTGACCAATGCGACATACATGCCCATAAAATAAAAAAAATGGGATTTGAAGGGATGGCTTTTCGGTTCGTTTACGGATCGGATTCGGCCGAAGTCAAACTGCCCTTTCTCTACAACAGCTATTTGGAAAACTTTCTTGCGGCAGCAGGGGTAGCCTATGCTTATTCCGTTCCCCTTCAAAACATACTCGATCGTTTACCGGAACTCGAGATCCTTCCCCAGAGAGGGGTTCATTACAGGCTCGAAGGAGACATCCATTTGATCGATGATTCCTATAATTCCAATCCGGCAGCTCTAGAAACCGCTCTCAAAAGCCTTTCTGCTTCGCCATGCAAACGGAAAATCGCCATCCTTGGAGACATGCTTGAACTCGGAAATCAGGAAGATGAATTTCACCATCAAGCAGGCAGGACTGCTGTACAAAACAACTGGAATCTGCTCATTACAGTGGGTCCCCTCGGCCGACAGACAGCGGAGGGAGCGCTCCTGGAGGGGTTGAAAAAAGAAAACATTATTTCATTCAATAATTCAATAGAGGCCGCTGCGGAAATAGATGAATTTATTCAAAAAGGCGACCTCGTGCTGATAAAAGGTTCACGGGGAACAAGGATGGAGAAGATTGTGAAAATTTTATTGTCGAAGGGGCGATAACATGTTGTATTGGCTTCTACTGCCTTTGAAAGAACAAATTTCTTTCTTTAACGTGTTTGGCTACATCACGGTCCGGACAGCATTGGCGGGAATATCAGCTCTATTGATCAGCCTGCTGCTTGGGCCGTTCATGATCAGAATCCTGAAAAAGTACCAGATTGGAGAGGAGATAAGATCTTTTGGGCCCAAATCTCATCTCAACAAAAAGGGAACACCTTCGATGGGAGGCATCCTGATCATCGGATCCACAATCCTGCCCACAGTTCTCTGGGGGAATCTGAACAACACCTACGTTCTCATTGCGATGGGCACCATGCTGTCTTTTGGCGTGGTGGGATTCTGGGATGACTTCCTCAAGATCAAAATGAAAAAATCTTCTGGACTTATAATGAGGTATAAACTGATCCTGCAAGTCATCCTCTCCGCAGCCGTAGGTTTAGGGTTGGTCTATCTCGGATTGAAAGGACAATTTGATCTTCACCTCAGTGTCCCCTTTATCAAAGAGTGGACCCCCTTCTTGGGATGGTTTTATCTGCCCTGGATCATATTTATTCTTATCGGCTCCTCAAACTCAGTCAATCTCGCCGATGGTTTGGACGGTCTGGCCATAGGATTAACTTTGATCAGCGCCACCGCTTTTGCTGCCTTGGCCTATTTCATCGGACGAGTTGATGTCGCGGAGTACCTGGACATCTTCTATGTTCCTCAAGCTGCAGAATTGACCGTGTTTATGGGCGCTATGGCCGGAGCGTGTTTGGGATTTTTGTGGTATAACACCCACCCCGCCCAGATATTTATGGGAGATGTGGGGGCTTTGTCACTCGGCGGAACCATCGGAGTCATCGCCATCATGATCAAACAGGAGTTTCTCCTGTTTATGGTGGCCGGGGTATTCATCATAGAAGCTCTCTCGGTCATGCTTCAAGTGTCCTACTTCAAGTTCACGGGAGGCAAGCGTATATTCAAAATGGCGCCCCTCCACCATCATTTTGAACTTATGGGATTGTCCGAACAAAAGATTGTGGTTCGATTCTGGATAGCAGGCATCATCTTTGCCCTCTTCAGTTTGACCACGCTAAAAATCAGATAAAATGAATTTAGAAGGAAAAAAAGTTTTGGTCATCGGATTGGGAAAAACAGGAAAAGCCCTGTGCGATTTCCTGATCCAGCGGAAAGCTCGGGTCAAAGTCAGCGAAAAAAATCCGCCAACAAATCTGGAACGTGACATGGGATTCTGGGCAGGAAAGAATTTGACGGTTGAAACCGGACCACATAATCGTTTGAGTTTCTTAGATGCTGACCTTATCATTCCCAGTCCCGGTGTGCCTATGCTTCCTGAGATGGAAGAAGCTCAGGCAAACGGCATCCCTATCATTTCGGAAGCAGAGCTCGCTTCGAGGTTTTTAAAAGGGAAAATTGTCGGGATCACCGGATCAAACGGAAAATCTACGACAACCACCCTCACACACAAAATCCTCATGGACGGCCGCCTTGAGGCCTATTTGGCCGGCAATATTGGAACTCCCCTCATTTCTTTTGTCGACAAAAGCGCGGATCATCATATTTATGTCACAGAACTTTCGAGTTTTCAGTTGGAACATATTGAGAGCTTTTCTGCAGCCGTGTCCGTATTCCTCAACCTTTCTCCCGATCATCTCGACTGGCACAAAAGTTTCAAGAACTATTTTGAAGCCAAGAAAAAACTTTTCATGACCCAGAAAGAGAGTGGATTTG
This sequence comes from Candidatus Aminicenantota bacterium, assembly GCA_030617525.1. Taxonomy (GTDB): domain Bacteria; phylum Acidobacteriota; class Aminicenantia; order Aminicenantales; family Aminicenantaceae; genus JAUWVG01. The sequence goes on from JAUWVG010000003.1 coordinate 11,097, forward strand.
CAATTCTTAACAGAGATGATACGGCCGTCTGGGCACTGGCTGAAGATACCCCTACCCGGGTTTTTGCCTTCAGCCGGCAAAAAAGGATACAAAACGGCTGCTCAATCGAGAAAAATTGGATAGTTTTGAGAAACGAAATAGAGGAAAAGATAATAAAGGTCTCGGACATTCCTCTACCAGGCGCGCATAACCTGGATAACGTCATGGCTTCGGCTTTAGTTGGGCATCTCCTTTCTGTTCCTGTTCCTTTGATCAGAGAATCCATCAAAAACTTTCAGGGGCTGGAACACCGTTTAGAAAAGGTTTCAAATATCAGAGGAGTCGAGTTTTATAATGACTCAAAAGCTACAAATGTAGAAGCCGCCATCACATCCATCATCAGCTTCAATCAACCCATAATACTTGTCCTGGGAGGCAGAGACAAAGGGAGTGATTTTAAAAAACTCAGGAAACCGGTTCTAGAAAGAGTGAAAAAAATTTTCTTGATCGGGGAAGCAAAGGAAAAGATCAAAAGAGCCCTGAAGAATTATATCCCGATGAGTTATGTGACATCTCTTAAAGAAGCTGTAGTGGAAGGTTTTGCCTCGGCTAATCCCGGGGAAATTGTCCTCCTGGCCCCAGCATGCACAAGCTTTGATATGTTCAGGAACTTCGAGGAAAGAGGAAAAATTTTCAAAAAGGAAGTTTATTCCCTTGATGAAAAAATCAACAATGCCTAAAGAACTCTTCAAACCGTATAGATTCGACAAGCCATTGCTGATTATTGTCCTGATCCTTATTGCATTCGGTTTGATTATGGTTTTCAGCTCCTCGGCTATTTTGGCCAGCGAAAAATACCAGAATTCCTTCTATTTTTTCGTCCATCAGATCTTTGGCGCAGGATTAGGAATTGTTCTCCTTTTTGTTTTGCTTGCTGTCAAGAAACTTTTCTACCAGGATCCTTATTTCATCTACGGTCTCCTTCTCGTGTCCCTAGGACTTTTAGCACTCTGTTTTGTTATGCCCGCTATTGAAAACACCAACCGTTGGATCTTTTTTTCCGGAATCCGGTTTCAACCATCAGAGCTCGCAAAAATCAGCCTTATCCTATTTTTTGCTTTCTATTTTTCCCGCAAGCAGGACAAACTCGGAGAATGGCAAACCCTTGTCCTCCCGCTCACCGTCCTCGGTCTCTTTGTCCTCCTCATCCTAAAGGAGCCCGATTACGGAACGGCTTTGCTTGTACTCGCTCTAAGCACGGTCATGCTGTATATCGGAGGAGTCAAGCTGAAACATTTGATTTATCTGGGGATTGCTTCGAGCGCAGTTTTTGGATTTTACCTTTTCCAGGCCAGCTATAGGATGGAAAGAATTTTTTCCTTTATTTCTCCAGAGAAAGATCCCCTTGGAAGCGGATTTCAAGCCATTCAATCCAAGTATGCTGTAGGAGCCGGAGGACTGTTTGGAGTGAGCTTGGGTGAAAGTACACAAAAACTCTTCTTCCTCCCCTGTGCACACACGGATTACATTTTTGCCATCCTTGGCGAGGAACTCGGGCTTCTCGGAACTCTCTCTGTTCTTGTTCTATTCGTTCTATTCCTCTGGAGAGGCCTCCTCATTTCATGGCGAGCACCCGATCTATTCAGTCAGATCACCGCAGCAGGTCTCACCCTTGCCATTTTTATGCAGGCTCTTCTCAACATCAGCATAGTCCTGGGTCTGGGACCAGCAACAGGTCTTCCTCTTCCACTCATTAGCTTCGGACGATCATCACTTCTCACCACGATACTCAGTGTCGGAATTATACTTCACATTTCTCAACGGAGAGCAGCCTTTAAAAAGAAACGATGAGACAAAAGAGATTGATTTTTAGCGGAGGTGGCACAGCCGGACATCTCTATCCCGGTCTGGTGGTGAGCGAAAAATTAAAGGAGAAAAATCCAGGCATTCAAATCACATTCGTTGGAGGAAGCCGCAAACTGGAAAAAAACATAATGGACCACCACGGAGTTCATTTTATTCCGCTTAAAATTGAAGGTTTGAAAGGAAAGGGAATAAAAATTTTCAAATCTCTATTTTTCCTTCCTTTTGCGTTCATCAAATCTTTTGCCCTTTTGATACGCATTAAACCAAACCTGGTGATAGGTCTCGGAGGATACAGCTCCGGTCCCATTGTCCTCCTCGCTTCTCTAATGAAAATACCGACTCTCATTCTGGAACAAAACCTTTTCCCAGGCTTTACAAACAGAACTCTTATCCCGAGGATTCAAAAAGCAGTTGTCGCCTTCGAAGGCTCACTCCCCCACTTCAAGAAAAAAGGGATCTTCCTTGGCAATCCTGCAAGACCAGAATTTTATGCCCTTCATCCTAAAAAGAGAAACACCAAGCTGAGCCTTCTTATCTTTGGAGGCAGTCAGGGATCACATTTCTTGAATACGAAAATCACCAGCACACTGCCACTTTTGGAAGACAAAAAAGATGAGCTCAAAATCTATCATCAAACAGGCAGCAGCGATTTTGAAAGTGTCCAGCAATCCTATTCCAAAAACGGTTTCTATGATGTAGAGGTTGCTCCCTATTTTTATGACATGCCGAATTATTTTCAAAAGTCCGATCTCGTCATAAGCCGGGCAGGAGCCACGACTATCACCGAACTCATCGCCTCTCATAAAGCAGCGCTGCTCATCCCTTTTGCCAAAGCAACGGATAATCATCAGGTCCAAAACGCCCAGGAGTTAAAAAAAGTTGGGGGAGCAGAAATTATCCTGGAATCAGAATTTACACCTGAGTATTTTGCAAAAAAAATCATAGATTTTATGGACAACAAGGACGATTTGGACCGGATGGAAAAAAATTTGGAATCACTAAAAAAAGAAAATTCAGCCGAAAATATATCAAATCTCTGTTGGGATCTGATGGAAAATGAACATGGGGAGGCCCCCTCTTGAAAAAAAGAAGTTATTACAAACTTAAACACATTCACATGATCGGCATTGGCGGGACCGGGATGAATGGAATCGCCGAAGTGCTTTTGAACAGAGGATATAAAGTTTCAGGATCAGACATGAGTGAAAATCAAGCCACTCGCCGTTTGAGCAGCCTTGGAGCCCATATTTCCATCGGGCACAAAACAGAACAGGTTGAGGGCGCGGATGTTGTTGTGACTTCATCCGCCATCGACGAAAAAAACGTTGAGGTTATGGAAGCCAAAAAGCAAAAAATCCCCATTATTCCCAGAGCTGAAATGTTGGCTGAATTGATGAGAATGAAAAACGGAATCGCCGTTGCAGGTTCTCACGGCAAAACATCAACAACGTCTATGATCGCCCAGGTTCTAGAATCGGCCGGCCTTGATCCAACGATCATCGTTGGAGGGCGGCTGAACACCATCGGAGCTCATGCCAAACTTGGAGAGGGGGATTTTATCGTAGCCGAAGCCGACGAGAGTGACAGATCCTTTCTCTATCTCTCCCCTTTTATTGCCGTTCTGACCAACCTGGATGAGGAACATCTGGATCAATATAAAAACGTCGAGGAAATCAAAAAAACATTTGTCAATTTTGCCAATAAAGTGCCCTTTTACTGTCCTGTTATTCTCTGTTTGGACGATGCCAACCTTCAGAGCCTTATCCCAATACTGGAGCGACGCATTATCACCTATGGATTTTCCGCTCAGGCTGATATTTTTGCCAGAGATCCAGTTTTTAGTAAATTTTCCAGCACGTCCACACTCTTCCATAAAGGAGAGAAAATCGGTTTGCTTAAATTGAATGCGCCAGGCATCCACAGCATCTTGAATGCCATGGCGGCTGTTGCCGTTGGAATTGACTTGAATATTCCAGTTGACACAATCCTTGAAGCGCTGGAAAAATACGGTGGTATTGGCCGCCGTTTCGAGCTTAAAGCGACTATCAACGACATCATGATCATCGAGGATTATGCCCACCATCCTACTGAAATTAAAACGACTCTAGAAGCGGCACAAAGCGGTTGGGACAGAAGAATTGTGGCCATTTTTCAACCTCACCGGTTTTCCCGCCTCTCTTTCCTGATGAAAGAATTCGGGACAGCCTTTAATCAAGCCGACATTCTTATCATCACAGAGGTTTTTCCTGCAGGTGAAAAACCCATTCCTGGGATTTCAGGAAAAATTCTATGTAAAGAAATCCAGGAATTTGGACATAAACATATCCATTTTGAAGCAGAAATGAAGAATATCCCTTCACTGATCAAAAACTTGGTCAAACCTAAAGATCTGGTCCTCATTATGGGAGCCGGAAGTATTAACTCCATTATTCCGGAGATCATCAACGGATTGGGAGAGACTTACTGATTATGACCACCTCAAGAAGACCGCCTGCTTATGAAGAGCAAAACTCCCGGCCTCGAGGATCCAAGCATTACAGACGTAAAGAAGGCCAGGTTCACACTAAAAAATTACATCGAAAAATCAAACTGCGGTTCAGACACATTTTTTTGAGTTTTGTTTTCCTGGCAGGTTTTTTTCTTGTTCTGCAGCAGGTTTTTCTTTTTGCATTCTCCTGGGACAAATTGGATATCAAAAATGTCTACATCTCCTGCGAAAATCAGGCCATAAAAAATGATGCCCAAGACATGATTGAAGATTATGCTTTCGGAAATATTCTTCTTTTCGATAGCAACAATCTACAGGAAATCATTAAGTCCTTTACAAGAGTCAAAAACGTCACTATAAGAAAAATATTTCCTCTATCCCTCAATATTTCAATCGAAGAAAGAAAACCTTTCGCCGTTCTCAGAAAAGAGTTTTTATGTGTGATTGACACGGAAGGCGTGATTGTCAGCCAATTAAAAACTCACAACTTACCACTCCCCCTTCTTTTCGACGAAAACAACTTTATGGATTATTACCAAGAAAAAATAGAACTGGCCAGGGAATGCCTGGAAAAAATGACACCTAAAGAGAGACAAAACATCGAGATCCTGGATCTTTCGGAAAATTTAAACATCAAAGTGAAAACAAGAGATTCCTTCACGTGGCTGATTCTGGGAAATAACCGTTTTGAAGAAAAATACAGAAGATTTTTTGCTGAAAAAGCCTATCTGGAAAGATATGGAGATTTAGAGTATGTAGACCTTCGATTTCAGGATCGGTTCTTTATCAAGCCCCTGAAAGATTATTCGATAAAAGACATGGCCACCAATGCCAAGGAGGTAAACTGATGCAAAAAAATAATTACATCGTCGGTTTTGACATCGGAACAAAAAAAACGACAGCCATCATTGGTGAAATTACTGATGAAAAGAAGATCGAGATCATTGGAATTGGGACCGGGGATTCAAAAGGGCTGAGAAAAGGGGTAGTCGTCAACCTGGAGGCCACTATTGAAGCCATCAAAAAAGCTCAAGAAGAAGCAGAGTTAATGGCAGGAGTGGCTATTGATTCCGCATTTATCGGACTTTCCGGCGCCCATATCAAGAGCTTTAACAGCCGGGGGGTAATCGCTGTCTCCGGAAGAAACAAGGAAATCAGCGGTGAAGACATCAATCGAGTCATCGATCAATCCAAAGCCGTTTCCATACCTCCAGATCGGGAAATTATTCACATCATTCCCCAAGAATTCGTCGTGGATGAACAGGACGGAATCAAAGATCCACTTGGTATGAGCGGGATCAAACTCGAAGTGAATGTTCACATTATCACGGCAGGAACAACATCTGTTCAGAATTTAAAAACCTGCCTTTCCCGTGCCGAAATTGAGATCGAGCAGATTGTCCTTAATCAAATCGCCACAAGTTTCTCCGTTCTCACTCATGATGAAATGGAACTGGGAGTGGGTATGATCGATATCGGTGGAGGAACGACTGAAATTGCCATATTTGAACGAGGGAGCCTATGGTACACCTCTGTCATCCCAATAGGGGGAGATAATTTCACCAACGACATCGCCGTAGGACTGCGCACACCCATCCCAGATGCCGAAAAAATCAAAAAGAAATTCGGTTGTGTGTCCAGCCCGCTTTCGGATGAAGAAGAAACCCTTGAAGTTCCCCCTGTCGGTCGAGGGAAAAAACCTAGAATTCTTTCCAGACAACTACTCGCCGACATCATCCAACCAAGAGCAGAAGAAATTTTCCGTCTCATTGATAATGAGACAAAAAGGATGGGTTATGAAAAATCTTTAAATTCTGGTGTTGTGGTTACGGGAGGAACAGCCCTTCTGGAAGGTCTGGAGGAAGTGGCTGAGGAAATATTTGACTTACCTGTTCGAAGGGGGGATCCCATAGGAGTCGGTGGATTAATGGATAGGGTCAGCACCCCTGACTTCGCCACCTCTGTGGGACTTATCCTATATGGATATAACCAATGGAAAGAAAAAGGCATCTCAAAAGATAGAAAGAGAGGATTCTGGGTCAAAATGAAAGATTGGCTCCGGGAAGCATAGGAGGAGAATATGAATGAACAATTGAAAGGGAAATTAAAATTTCATCTTGTTGAAGAAAAATCTGGCGCTAAAATAAAGGTGATCGGCATCGGAGGCGGTGGAGGGAACGCAGTGAACCGAATGATCGAAACCGGCATTGAAGGCGTTGATTTTATAGCTATCAACACCGATCTCCAGGCACTTGAAACCAACATGGCTCAAACAAAGTATCAAATCGGAAAACAGCTAACCAAGGGATTAGGCTCCGGCGGAAACCCGAATACAGGTAAAGAAGCGGCTGTTGAAGATATAGAACAACTGCGCAACCTGATCGATGGGGCCGACATGGTTTTTCTTACATCAGGACTAGGAGGTGGAACTGGGACGGGCGCCACTCCCATACTGGCCAGACTGGCTTCTGAAATGGACATTCTCGCCATTGCGATTGTAACACTTCCATTTTGCTTCGAAGGGAAGGTCCGATCAAAACAAGCTGAAGAAGGTCTGTCTGAACTTAAGAACGGAGTCGGTACGGTTATATCTATCCCGAATGAACGACTTCTCCAAACTGTCAATTTAAACACCTCTATCCAGGATGCATTTAAGTTGGCTGATGATATTCTTCGTCAAGCCGTGCAAGGAATCTCAGATCTCATCACAAGGCCTGGATTGATCAATCTGGATTTTGCCGATGTGAAATCTATCATGACGGGAATGGGGATGGCCTTTCTCGGTACAGGTATGGCTGCTGGTGAAAACAGAGCGATCGAGGGTGCACAAAGGGCCATTTCAAGTCCGCTTCTGATCGACAACTCAATCGAGGGCGCACACGGAGTCCTCATCAATATCACTGGGGGGACAGATGTCACTCTCCACGAAGTTTCAAAGGCATCGGATCTCATCTATAATCTCGTCCATCCGGATGCCAACATTATCTTTGGAACGGTGATTGATGAGACAATGAAAGATACCGTCAAAGTGACGGTGATCGCCACAGGATTCGAACAGCAAAGTGAAGATGATGTCGTTCACATTGATGAGCTGCCCCCGATCAGAAAGCCAACGCCTCCTCCCATTCAAGTTCCCCAAGATACTCCTCCCTATCTTTTCGAACCCAAAAATAACGATTCCCTCTGGCAAAGACCAGCTTGGGAAAAACAATGGGATCCTTATGAAACGCCTTCTTTCATTCGGAGAAACAAGAAGTCTTCAGTAAGAAAAGTTGCCCATGAAGTCAGCTGATCTGGTCGTTACAAACTGCAATCAGCTTCTCACTTGCAGAGGGCCGATTCCAAAACGAAAAGAAGCGCTCCAGGATATCGGCTGCATTGAGAATGCGACTATCGCGTCTTACGAAGGAAAAATTGTTTTTATCGGCAGCGAAAAAGAGTATCACAAAGAAATGTCTCTCGACAAGAATGGTGTACAGATCGACGGGAAAGGTAAAATCGGGCTGCCGGGTTTTATCGATTCTCACACACATCTGCCTTTTGCAGGGAGTCGAGAGGACGAATTCCTCCTTCGTCTAAAAGGCTATACATACCTGCAGCTGGCCGCCAAGGGTCTTGGCATACAGACAACCGTCAAAGCTACACGGAAGGCCTCCCAACAAGAACTCCTCTCTCTTTGTCTGACAAGATTGGACAGCATGCTTCTCCATGGGACAACAACCGCCGAGGCAAAAAGTGGATACGGACTCAACACAAAGGATGAACTCAAACAGCTTAGGGCCATTAGAGAGGCTGACCGGAAACACCCTGTTGATCTTGTTCCCACCTTCTTGGGAGCTCACGAAATCCCCATGGAATACAAAACAAGAAAGAGTGAATATATCGCCCTGATCATCCAGGAGATGCTCCCGGAAGTCAAACGTTTTAACCTGGCTGAATTTTTCGATATATTCTGTGAAGAAGGGGTTTATTCAGTAGAGGACACCCGCAAATTAGTCAAAGCAGCGCAGCAGTCGGGACTGAAAATCAAAATCCACACCGACGAATTTTCTGCCCTGGGGGGAGCCGAACTCGCGGCAGAAGTGAACGCCGTTTCAGCAGAACATCTCATTGCCATCACTCAGGAAGGCATAGCCGCTCTTTCAGAAAGTTCTACGGCCGCTATCCTTCTTCCAGGCGTCTCATTCTTTCTTATGCTTGACAAGACAGCTCCAGCCCGCCAACTCATCGATCACGGTGCTGTTGTGGCTCTGGCAACTGATTTTAATCCTGGAAGTTCCATGACAGAATCCATGTTTTTTATTCTACAGTTGGCAGTCTTCACTTTAAAGATGGGGATTGAAGAAGCTATCAATGCCGTAACAGCAAATGCAGCCTATGCTATCTCCAGACAAACTAGCATGGGAAGCCTGGAATTGGGAAAAAAAATGGATCTTTTACTCTGTGATGTCCCCAATTATGCCTATTTAGGCTATCATATCGGGACAAATCCGATCACTCACGTGATTAAAAATGGAAAGATCGTCGTGAAGGATGGTCAAATTTTTTAAAAACTCCCGGAACAACACCATTTTATCGAAAATGTTTATGAAATAAAGTCTATGCAGAATGCCGCAGAGGGCCTATTTCTTTCACTTCATCAACCAGAGCATGATGAGGACAAGAATTCGAGCAGATTCCACACTCAATGCATTTGCGAAAATCAACATTGGGCACACCCCATCCGCTTTGACTTATTGCCCCAACAGGACAGGCGTTAATTAAAGGGCAGGAATGGTCCTGAGGACACTGTTCTTTGATAACGTTGATCATGAATATTCTTAGGATGCGGTGATGAAGCTTTTAAGGTGCTCTATAAGCTGCTCTTCCGGCTTAAATCCTACAATCCTGTCCACCTCTTTTCCCCCCTTAAAAACCAGCAGAGAAGGAATGGCCATAATGTTGAACTCTCCGGCTGTCTTCTGGTTCTCGTCTGTATTTAGCTTGACAAAGCTCATTTGGCCATCGAGTTTTTCAGCAACGGCTTCTAAGACCGGAGCGACCATCCGGCATGGACCGCACCATGGCGCCCAAAAATCAACAACCACCGGAACTTCGGATTCCAGAACATCGGATTGAAAAGTGTTTTCTGATGTTTCTTTAATTTTTTCCATTTTATACCTCTTTTTTTAATATTTTGAAAGTTTGAACAACAGCCTTGTCCGCAATTCTGTAGCATATTTTGTTCTTTTCCCGTCTCGCCTCAATAATCCCTGCTTCTTTGAGGATCTTGAGATGCTGTGACGCATTGGGTTGGGACACAGAAAGGCCTTTCTGTATTTCTCCCACGCAGCACTCCTTTTTCATCAAACCCTCCA
>JAUWVG010000262.1 GCA_030617525.1 Candidatus Aminicenantota bacterium
CCACAAGAGGCCTTGGAGATCTATAAAAAGGATAAGTAAAACACAAATGAAAATTGCCTTGGTTCAACAGAATGCCACAGATAACGTGAACAATAATATCGATCGTGGTGTAGAGAATTTCCGCCGGGCTGCAGAATCCGGTGCAGAGATTATTGCTTTCGCAGAGCTTGCTTTTCTCCCTTTTTTGCCTCAATTTCCGGCCGGTCCGGATGCTTCAAAGCGGGCCGAATCCATTCCCGGGCGTACAACTCAAATATTTTCAGAATTGGCAAAAGAATATAGTATTGTTTGTGTCCTCAATCTTTTTGAATCGGATGGGGAGAGGACATTTGATGCTTCTCCAGTCATCGATATTGATGGGTCTTTACTTGGAGTAACCAGAATGGCTCATATTATGGAAGGCCCTGGATTCCACGAGAGAGGATACTATACACCCGGGGAGAATGAGCAGTTTGTCTACACAACAAAAAAAGGCCGCATCGGCGTGGCCATCTGTTATGACCGTCATTTTCCTGAATATATGCGAAAATTGGCTCTTGAGGGAGCGGAACTTGTGATTGTTCCTCAGGCCGGAGCTGTCGGGGAGTGGCCGGAAGGTGTTTTTGAGGCCGAGCTTCAGGTGGCGGCTTTCCAGAATGGTTATTTTGCCGCCCTGGTCAACAGAGTGGGAAAAGAAGAGGTGGTCCATTTTTCTGGCGAGTCTTATGTTGTCGATCCATTTGGACGGGTTCTTGCTCAGGCCGGCCGGGGAGAAGATTCTATCCTTTTTGCAGAGTGTGATTTAACAAAAATTGCCGAATGTCCGGCCAAAAAATATTTTCTTCAGGACAGACGACCGGATTTTTATAAGGCGGAAAATTTTTTCGGTTGATTTTTTGTCGGTAATGAGATAAAAAAGAGAACTTTAATAGAGACATCAAAAATGGAAAACTGGTTCGTACTCAACACAAAGCCCAAGAAGGAGTATCAGGTTGAAAGGTTGTTTACAGAAGGGGGCATTCAGGTTTACTTTCCCAAATATCTGCACGAGAAGAAAGTAAAGTCATTTTTTCCGGGATACGGATTTATTTTCTTTGATTTTCCTGCCCAGTATCAGCTTGTCCGCTACACTCGAGGAGTAAAAAGGGTCGTTGGACATGACGCGGGACCCATTCCTATGGGGAAAGAGATTATCGAACAAATAAAAAGCAGAGAGGTTGAAGGATATATCGAACTCAATAAATTTGGGCAAAGCCCAGAAATTGGAGATGAAATTGAAGTCATGGAAGGTCCTTTGAAAGGATTACGTGGTCTATTCCACAGAGAACTCATGGACAAAGAGCGCACTCTCATCCTTCTCAATTATGTCTCATACCAGGGACAGTTAATCATCGAAAAGAAAAAATTAAGAAAGGTTTTGAAATAAACACGGAGGGGGGGACATGAATATTCCAATGTTGGATCTAAAAGCCCAGTACGAAAGCATCAAAGATGAGATCAATCAAAAAGTTCTCGAGACACTCTCATCTCAGAGGTTTATTCTTGGGCCTGAAGTGGAAGCTCTCGAACAAGAACTCGCAGAATACAGCGGGACAAAATTTGCCTGCGGTGTGTCCTCCGGATCGGATGCGCTTATCTTATCCCTGATGACTTTAGGTATAGGTCAGGGCGATTCTGTGGTCACGACACCTTTTACCTTTTTTGCCACGGCTGGCGGCATTGCTCGTGTTGGAGCTAAACCTGTCTTTTGTGACATTCAAGAGGAGACCTTTAACATCGATCCGGTTTGTCTTGAAGAAGTGCTTGATAGTAAATTCAAAGAGGGCGATCAAAATCTTAAGGCAGTCATTCCCGTCCATCTTTACGGACAATGCGTGGATATGAAAGGCATTCTAGATCTGGCTGAACGCTATAACCTCAATGTTGTTGAAGATGCTGCTCAAGCTGTCGGTGCTGAATATCCGTCCCAAGAAGGCGTACAGAGAGCCTGTGCCATGGGGCATTTGGGAATCCTTTCCTTTTTTCCGTCGAAGAATCTAGGTGGGTTTGGCGATGGGGGAATGGTCTTAACAAATGACGAGGTTTTGGCGCAAAGATTAAAACTCCTGCGGACCCACGGCTCGAAAAATAAGTATTTTTATGACACCATTGGAGGAAACTTCAGATTGGATGCTTTGCAAGCAGCCATTCTTCGTGTCAAGCTAAAACATTTAAACGGATGGCACGAAGCACGAATGCAAAATGCCATCACCTATGACCGGTCATTTAAAGAGTCGGATCTGGTAGAAAATGGATATGTTAAGATTCCAGCAACTGTCTATAAGAATTCCAGCGTCAGGAATTATCATATTTACAACCAGTATGTCATCCGAGTCCAGAGAAGAAATGAACTTCAGGAATTCTTGAAGTCCAAAGGGGTTCCGACCGCCATATATTATCCCCTCTCTCTTCATTTACAGGAGTGTTTTTCTGATTTAGGCTACACAAAAGGGGATTTTCCAGTTTCTGAGAAAGCGTCTGAAGAAGTGCTGGCCCTTCCTATCTTTCCCGAGCTGAACAAAGATCAGCTGGAGTATGTTGTCTCTACAATAGAAAATTTCTATCGGGCTTGACTATCATTTGCGGAATTTTTTAATAAACTCCTCGACTTCGGGGACTCCTCCCTGGTAAATGAGATATCCATTGTAGGGCTCTCTTTCTGTGATATCGTCATTGATCGGGGTCAGCATGATGTCTTTAATTTCCTCCATATCAGACGTTTGACCCAGGGCCCATCCCAATTTTATATAGGCCACTTCCGGAAGCATGTTTTGTGCCGGGATGACTCCTTTTGCCTGCAGATCCCGACCCGTTTCATAGACATTCATGTGCACATATCCCCAGAGCGTCTGAACTGTCATGAATATGGAGACTCCCTTTTTGATGGCTTTTTCAATAGCCGGATAGAGAGGTTTATTTACATGGCCCAATCCTGTGCCTGCAATGATGATTCCTTTGTACCCATTATCGACAAGGGCTTCGATGATATCCGGCTTCATATTGGGGTAGTAATAAACCAGAGAAACTCTTTCGTCGAAATAGGGGAGGATTTTGGCCTTTTTGTCTTTACGTCTGCGGCAATAAGAAGATTGTAAGGGTTCCACGCTGTTGCGAGTGACTTTGGCGACCGGAATGTCCCCGATGGTCCGAAACGTGGATCTATAGGACGAATGCATTTTTCTCACACGTGTACCGCGATGCAGGAACCCATATTCATCAGAGGTTGGGCCGAACATACAGACCAGCACTTCGGCGATATCGGAATGACCCGCTGTGTAGGAGGCGTACATGAGGTTGAGTGCGGCATCGGAGCTTGGGCGGTCAGAAGATCTTTGAGATCCAACGAGAACAATAGGGATAGGGGGATCCTGAATCATATATGTCAAGGCAGATGCCGTGTGATGTAGAGTGTCTGTTCCGTGACCGATGATAATCCCGTCAATCCCATTTTCGATTTCTTTTCCGATAGCCACGGCTAAGGTTTTGTATTCTTCAGGACCCATATTTTCAGAAAAAACCGCAAAGAGTTTTTCCGTTGTGATATTGCAGATATCCGCCAATTCTGGCACGGCCCCGTACAGTTCGCCAGGAGAAAATGCAGGAATGACAGCACCTGTCCTGTAATCCAATCTTGAAGCGATTGTTCCTCCTGTCCCAAAAAGTTTAACGTTTGGCTTTGTGTCTGAATAGGGGAATTCTTTTTCTGGAATCTGATAATGGGCTTTCTTGTATCCTAACTCTTCCATGTGGGTGATTGTTGTCACATTGATTCCAATGTTGTAGCCTGTGCTGATTTTGAGAACAATGTGCAGATCGTCGTCATTTTCCGCGCGTGGCAGTACGGTCCCAGTAAAAACTCCTCGAGTCGATTCTATCCTGACTTGGCCCCATACTCTGACGTTGAATTTCTGCAGAATATGGAGTGCGTTTCCTTTATATCCCTGGAAATCGTCTTTATTCATGTTCGAATTTTTTCCTGAGATGACAAGGTTTCGTTCTCGACAATCTTTCTTAAAGCTTTTAAATCCATATTTCCGAGCGCGATGGGCCTGAGTTTTCCCATAATCCAATTGGTTCGCGCCCTGGCGTTTTTTGAGTGGCGGATCTGATTGAATTTTCTATTCAAATCAGGAATTTGGCTTAAAATATTCTGGTTATTTATTTTTTTATATTTGAGAATCTTGAGGATGGAGTCCAAATCTTTCTCTGGATGCCTGTAGATCAAAGGGATTACACTCTTTGATATCGCGACATCAAGGTCGTTCTTATTCAAATAGGAGAGGAGAGTATAGACTTTTTCATACTCAATTTCAGGAGACTGCTCGAGATGTCCCTCAGTGTGTTTTAATGTGTGGCCGAATAGAGTCCCGACAAATATTGGATCCATACTTAGATCGATGATGATCTTTTCGAGAAGAGGGCAAAGATTATTTCTGAGGATGTAGCTGTGTGAATCTTCAGGGATATTCCATTTTTTTAGCTGTGCATATCTTTCATGGATTTCGATCGGGAGTTTATTATGGAGTGTTTTAATATCTTTATCCTCAATTGGAATCGGTGGTGAATCGGTGTCCGGGTACATTCTGTCTGCTCCTGGAAGGACTCTTTCGAATTTGGTTGTTCCATCCAAAAAAGA
>JAUWVG010000068.1 GCA_030617525.1 Candidatus Aminicenantota bacterium
GGTGATGTGGAAATGGCTGTTAGAGCTATCAAGGAAGGCGCGACTGATTTTGTTCTCAAACCATGGCAGAATGAAAAGCTTATCGCCACACTGTCCTCTGCAATGAAGCTGCGCCGAACACGATTGGAAGCAAGGAGTCTCCGTTCCAGACAAAAGCAGCTCAGCGCCGATCTCGATCAACCTTTCCATGACTTTATCGGAATCAGCTCTGCCATGCAGGACGTTTTTGCTACCATAAAAAAGGTCGCATTAACCGATGCAAACATTCTCATCCTTGGAGAAAACGGAACAGGTAAAGAACTCGTCGCCCGTGAACTTCACCGCCAGTCTTCCCGAGCTGAAGAAGTCTTTATCAGCGTGGATATGGGCGCTCTGAGTGAAACCCTATTCGAAAGCGAACTCTTCGGACACGTCAGAGGAGCTTTCACGGATGCAAGAAAAGACAGGGCCGGACGTTTCGAAATCGCATCCGGGGGAACTCTTTTCCTCGATGAAATCGGGAATATTCCTCTAACCCTTCAGGCAAAACTCCTGACAGTCTTAGAGAATCGCATGATCACACGCTTGGGTTCCAATAAAACCACATCCATCGATGTTCGTCTTATCTGTGCCACCAACATGGATATTCGAGACATGGTTGCCGAAAACAGATTCAGACAAGACCTGCTCTACCGTGTCAACACGGTGGAAATTCAACTTCCTTTATTAAAAGACCGCCTGGATGACATCCCCTTCCTCTCCGAACATTTCATCAAAATTTACTGCAAAAAATACAATAAACCCTTGAAAAGAATGAATTCTTCGACAAAAAAAAGACTGGAAAAGTATCCGTGGCCCGGCAATGTTCGAGAACTGCAGCATGCTATCGAAAGAGCTGTCATCATGAGTGAATCTCAGATGCTCCAAACCGAAGATTTCTTTTTCCCAACAAACAGTTCAGACAGCGAATCCCTGTCCATCGGGGATTTCAACTTGGAAGAAATCGAAAAACTCGTCATCCATAAAGCCATCAGCAAATACAGCGGGAACATCAGCCACGTCGCTAAGGAACTGGGACTTTCACGTGCTTCACTCTACCGCAGATTGGAAAAATATGGTCTATAGACGTTTCCGAATCAATTGTGTCCTGCGTGTCATTTCACTGGCCGTGACACTCGCTCTCTTTTTTTTCCTTCTCTTTAAGACATCTCTCCATGCCGCATTATTCATCCTCGGCGTGGCCATCCTCTATCAGTCTTATGCTTTGATTCATTATATCGAGAAAACAAACCGTGACCTCACTCGATTTTTTCAATCCATCAAATTCAGCGACTTCTCCCAATCTTTTAAAGACAGTGGTCAGGGGAAATCTTTTGCCAATCTTCGGGCCGCCTTTAATGATGTCCTCGATGCCTTTCGGAAAGCAAGATCCGAAAAAGAGGAACACTACAGGTACTTGCAAACAATCGTGCAGCATGTGGGCATCGGTCTGATTGCATTCCAACCGGACGGTAAAGTCGAACTCATCAATACAGCCGCGAAACGCTTGCTTGGTGTTGCCCAGTTGAAAAACATCAAATCTCTGGAATCGTGGAGCCCACCACTGGTCAAAACTCTTTTTAAACTGAAACCAAAGGAAAAAGCACAGGTCAGGATTGATGACAATAACGAACTTCTCCAATTGGCGCTGTATGCTACAGAATTCAAACTCCGGGATTACTCTTACACATTGGTCTCCATCCAGAATATCTACACCGAGCTGGAAGAAAAAGAAATTGATGCATGGCAAAAACTTATTAGGGTTTTAACTCATGAAATCATGAATTCGATCACTCCAATTTCTTCTTTGGCCTCGACAATCAACGAGTTAATCAAAGACAGCCCTAACCTGAGATCTGCACAAAAAACTAAAGACGATGAAACACTAACGGATATCTGCGATGCCGCACAAACCATCCAAAAAAGAAGTGAAGGGCTGCTCCATTTTGTGGACGCCTACAGAAACCTGACCCTTATTCATAAACCGAATTTTCAAATATTTCCCATCAAAGAACTCTTCAATAGGGGAGCTAAACTCATCCAAATAAACCTTAAAGACAAAAACATAAAACTAGAGACAAAAATCGAACCTAAAACTCTCGAGTTGGCAGCCGATCCAGAACTCATTGAACAGGCGCTTATCAACCTTCTTCTCAACGCCCTGCATGCCGTCGAAGGACGAGAGGATGCAAAAATCATTTTGCTGGCACGACTGGACGGACGATCGAAAACAATCATTCAAGTTAAAGACAACGGTTCCGGTATCTCAAAAGAAAATATGGACAAAGTCTTTATTCCTTTTTATTCTACAAAAGAAGGGGGATCTGGGATCGGACTCAGTCTTTCCCGTCAGATCATGCGTTTGCACAATGGAACAATCAGTTTGAAATCCGAACCTGGAGTCGAAACGACGATCACTCTAAGATTCTAAGATTCTTCTCCTGATGAGTTGATTCAGTTTATACAAAGGATTGGTGGATTCATTTTCTGTCCACAGCCGTACATGGAGTGTACATCATCGGACATATTATTCCTTTTAATTGAAAGGCCATTTTTGATGTACTCTGAAGGTATCCTGGCATAATTATTGCATGAGGTTTTATCAGTGGAACACTGTTTTGCCAAATTTATAAATATAGGAGGCCCGTTATGAGAGAAGTCATTCTTCAAATTCCAACGTTTGAAGCCGAGCAAAACATCGATATCGACGTGAAAATCAATGGAAAAAAAAGGACCCTGCACTATCGAGTGGAAATAATAGATTGGGAAAATGAAGAGGAAACAACTGAGGAAAAGATATCTGTGTTGAGGCGGGTCATTGATGAGCATGAAAAAGATTGGGAATTGATCCAAATCGGAGCTCCTCTTAAAAACAACATCCCCATCACTTTTCGGAAGCGGAATGAGTCAGATCAACAAAATTCCGAAGGATCTCCTTGAGCAGTCGCCAGTTCATAAAATTTGATCTCAACATACTTGGCAAGCCCTTCCAGCCATTCCAGTTCTTTTTCAAAGGAAACAAGCTCCAGACTTAGAGAAAATTTCTTTGGAAGAGAATAGCTAATTAACGTATTGAATCATAAAGAAAGGAGTCCAGAACCCTAGAACCCTTGAATCCTTGACCCCTCTAATCCTTAAATCCTTTGCATAAACTACCGGATAACCCTGAAGTCTGGCTGGCCTTCTTCCAAGAGAAGATTCTGGAATCTCCGATTGATGCGCAGAGAATCCCAGATCGGATCAATACGAAGCAAAGCCTGAGAATAGTTATTGCCGCTCGGGATAGACAACAAAATTTCGAGTTGTTCGATGGATTTATCTCTCTCTCCAATGACAGCATATATCTTGGCTAAATTAAGAATGTAGCGCGGTCCCTCAAATGCGTCCCCGGAAATTGGGTAAAGATTGACGGCTCGGAGGCCTTCACGAACGGCCTCTTCACTTTGCCCTAAATAGGCATAAGTGAGCCCGATTGCTGCAATAAGTCGTGTATCCTCCGGATTTTCACTTATGGCCAATTCCAACTCTCTTCTGGCTCGTTCTGCATAGGATCTTTTCAACTCGATCCGATTCATGGCAGAATAAACGGCAGCATAAGCCAGATTCTTGGGAATATAAAATTGGGCTTCAGCAAATATTTCGTAAGGAGATGCACGAAGCCTATCAAGCACCTCCTGATAATTTCTTTCCAATAGCTCCAGCTCATACCAATTGTATTCTGTCAGCACATGCTGGGGTAAAGCTTCCAGCAGCAACCGTGTCTGTTGAGTATCACCATCACGGAGAAGAGGAAGCCGCGCCTTCCCTAATTTAGAGTAATAGAGATCAGGAGAAATGGATAAGGCCCGGTCGAACCACTCAACCGATCGCTGATACTCAAAGATCCAAGCGTAGCATCGACCCAGAGTATGGGCTAGAGATGCGGACAGAGGATTAAGCCTGAAGGCTCTCACATAGTTTGCTATAGCATCGATCCATTTCCCCTGGAGCCGTTGGATATTTGCCAGGTAGGAAGGTGAAAGATTCGGGCGGACTTTTCGGACAGACTCAAGTATTTCGAGCGCCCTATTAAAGTCTTGAAAGATCCGCATAGCATAAATCCCTTCGGCCAGCTTCACAGAGGGCAAATCAGGGTCGAGCTCCACGGCTTCATCCAAAGCTTGCCGTATTTCAGCCAGCCTTTCCTCACTGCGGTCGATACCGACAGTATAAAGATGAAGATGAATTTCAAAGAGACTGAGAAACGCCTGGGTGAAATCAGGATCTTCTTCAACAGCTTCTAATAGAAGATCGATCGCCTGTTCATATTCTTGAAGATCTTGTCCAAGGTAGGCCCTCACTGCAACATCCTTGGACCTAAGATAGAGATCAAAAGCCTTGAGATTATTTGTTGGCTGGGCACTAAGCACGGTACGATCCGGATTCAAAATATAAAGATCTAGTTTTTTGATAACCTGTTCGGCAATCTCAGACTGGACGGTAAAAATATCTTCAATCAACCGATCAAAACGTACAGACCAGAGTTGAGAATCATCAGAAACACGCACAAGCTGACTTGTCACCCGGACCCGCCCAGTTCCATCCGGCTCCCGATTCCACCTGACGGTTCCCTCGAGCACATAATTCACACCTAATTCTTTTCCTATATCTTTTTTCGTCTTCTCTGTATTTTTGTACTGGAAGGCGCTGGTCCGTGAGATGACACCAAGATCACTAAGAGCCGAAAGCCGACTCATGATCTCATCACTTAACCCGTCGGCAAAATATTCATCTTCCGGCGGCCCTAAGTTTTCAAAAGGAAGAACGACCAACATTTTCATCCCTGGAGCCGTCACGGTCCTGTCTTTTTTAAGGATAAAAGAAAAGACGGCTACCACCGCAATAATCGCAACTAATCCGATGAGTCCAATCCATTCCTTCCTAAGTTTAATCCTCGAGCCCAAAAGAGACGTTGTCTTTCTGCGGACGGCCGCTTTTTGAGTCGAAGGGATATCCTTTTCCAATTTGTCCAGTTCGACATATAATTCCTCAGCGGTCTGGAATCGTTTGTCCCTGGATTTTTCCAGACATTTCATGATGATCTTGTCCAGATTTACTGGAATTCTAGGATTGACCGTTCTTACATTCCGAAGATTTTCTGTTTTTTGTTTTACGGCAATCTTTAAGGGCGTTTCTCCTTCAAAAGGAAGCTGTCCGGTCACCATCTCATAAAGGATGACACCCAATGCGTAGATATCGGAACGTAAATCGATCTCGGCATCTTCGGTCTGCTCAGGAGACATATACTCAGGAGTCCCAACAAAAACACCGGTCTCCGTTATTCCTTGTGCCTCTATGGACCGGGCAATTCCAAAATCCATAATGCGTACAAATCCATCTCTATCAATCATGATATTGCTCGGTTTTAGATCGCGGTGGACAATACCCGTATGATGTGCTTCTGAAAGGCCTTTACACACCTGCTTAGCCAAGGAAACGGCTGTCCGCGCAGCCAGCTGACCAGTTTGCCGGATCAACCCTTTTAGATTCTGACCGGGGACATACTCCATCGTGAGATAAAACAAACCCTCCTCATTTCCAAGGTCAAACATTTTGTTTACATTTTTGTGACTTATCTTCCTGGCCAATCTCATCTCTGTTTTAAAACGCTCGATGGTCTTTTGATTAGCAGCGATTTCCGGTTTTAATATTTTAAGTGTCACTTCTTCATCAAGATGCAGATCGACCACTCTATAAACTCTTCCCATTCCCCCCTGACCCAAACTTTCAATAATTTCATACCTTCCAGCAAAAAGCTCTCCCCTCTTCAGCTTTTGTACAGGGATTTGCAGAGTCTGTGTAGATTCATCCCAAATCTCTCCGGAAGAGACTAAAACAGCACCGCAAGAATTACAGAAATTAGTGTTGTCAGATACGTCTTTTTGACAGCTTGGACACCGTGTGGGATTCATCTCTTTTTTTGTCTCAGCCAATTAACCTAATTATTCATAAAACTGCCGACACCTTCATTTATATTCAAAAATATCAATTTGATAGCATAATTTTTGCAATATCCATGAACATCACTGTATTTGTGGTCTAATCAATATTTAATGTCGGCATTTTTACCCCAAGGGGGCGAGCCGATCTTACCACATCTGCTTCGTTACGACCCAATCGCGGTGGACAACCACAGCTTCATGGGCCGATGCCTCGCATCTGTAGCAACCTCAACTCGTGAATAATCAAGGTTAATTCATACTGCCAGATTTATGCCAAAACAGAAAAAGAGTTAATTTTATAAAATAAACAAATGTTTTATTTCAGTTCCTTAATCCAGATTCTGCGGAATTCTACATGTGAACCATGCCCCAAAAAGCCGATGTGCCCCTTGTCTTTTTTGAGTCCCGGATGTTCCCTCCCATCCAGGGTGCCGTTTTGAATAGCATCCGTGATATCGGCATCCACAATGACAGTTCCGTTAAGTTTGACTGTTATACTCTTTCCATTGGCAATAATTTCCTCGGTGTTCCATTCTCCCACAGGCTTGAGATATCCTCTTTTGGCTGGGACAACACCATAGATTGATCCGTGATATTGATAGGATTTAAGATCTTTGTATTTATCAGCCGAGTTATCCAGGATTTGAAGCTCCATTCCCAAATAGGCTGCATCTCCATTCAATGGGGCTCGAATCCCCAGTCCATTGTTGGCACCGGGTGTAAGTCTGAACTCAAAACGCAGGATAAAATCGCTGAATTGTTGTTCGGTGTAGAGATTCCCCCCCCCGCGGTCAGGGACGACAATAAGTCTTCCTTCATCAGCCTCATACCCTAAAGTATTCCCAATCCAACCGGAAAGGTCCTTGCCATTAAAAAGAGAAATAAATCCGTCTTGTTCCCACAGAACTTCCAGATAATCCTTAATCCGGTTGATCATATCTCTGTCTTCCACAATATCGGCCGCTTGTTTGAGTGCCGCCTCTACATCGGGTCCAACAAGGCCGGACTCTTCTTCTCCAGGAAGAGCGATTCTTGTTACAGCCCGTGTCGCATTTAATTGAAGCTCCGGATCTTGGAGAAAAGGCACAACCTGCCGAAGCGATTGTTCAGATTTTATTCGGGACAATCCTGATATAATAACTTTTTTATCCGCAGGCTCCACAGCCGCATGGAAAACCACTTCTAGAAGAGAATACTGTTCCTTGGGCGTCAGTTCCGCTTCCTGAATAAGTCTGATATATCCCTGGAGTGAGACATAACGAAATGTCGGATTTTCGGTTGTCAGGATAATTCTGCACACGTCCTCCAGCGCTGCGATATCAGGCCACATAGCCAGTGAATAAACAGCAACGGATTGAACTCGGGAATCTTCGCTTCCTGTCTTTTCGATAACAATTTGAAGAGCCTTTTTCCCTCCGATCCTGGGAAAAATTCTTAAAAGGTTAAGATGATTCGGGTTAGTCTCCAACGCGGCCAGAAGCAGATCAGCTCTGGATTCAATATTTTCTATTAAATTGGCGCTGGCAACAACCGCGTTCTGCAGAAGCAATATCTCTCTATTTTCCGTAGCGGCCAGAAGCATTTCCAAAAGCAGCGGAAGGTCCTCTTGTCTAGATAGTCTTTCAAGAGCAGCCAGTGCCGTTCCTCGGAGAGTTTCGTCATCAGTCTTTGCCTGATCAAAAACAACATCCACATACTCTTTTGCTTGACGTTCGGAGAGGACCTCAATCAGGGCGGTACGGGCCAGGAGAGGAACATCATCAATGATTCTGGCTGCTTGAGGAACGATAAAGTGTGTAGGGAAACTCAGGAAAGCCAGTTTAAGAACCTTGATCTCCTCTTTGGAACCGGTTTGAAGCAGCGGCCAGAGTTCATGAAGTACGGAACTGTTCCCCAGACTCACAGCCGCAGGGATGGCCGCAAGACGAACAATAGAGGATTCACTCTTTAGCTCAGAAAGGATAAGTGGAAGAGCAGATGTATCTCCACGTTTTTCCAGCATCCCAATAATCTCTGCCCGGACTTCCGGTCGAGAATTTTCCAATCTTTCTATCCATCTGATTGTGGCCTCCGGGCCTGGAATGCGGTCGGACAGTTCAAGGGCTTTTATACGGAACTCCTTACTGGGACTGTCCATCGCAGCAAGGAGATCATCGAAAATACTTTCTTTAAGGACATCAGCCATTTTCGCCAGTGCAGCACAAGCGACATGACTCTCCTGAGGAGACATGTACGACTGGATGAGCTCTCGACAAATATTCACACACAACTGTTTTTTTCCGTGCTCTGCAAGTCTCTGAGCATAAAGCAGATAAAGAGAGGGAGCTTGGGCCCGTTCATACGGACCGGCCGTTATGGCAAATTTATTGAGAACATCTTCGGCTCGAGGATCACCGATATTGGCCAGGGCAAAGAGAGTCACACTGCTGAGTTCTCTATC
>JAUWVG010000159.1 GCA_030617525.1 Candidatus Aminicenantota bacterium
AAATCTGAAGAGGATGGAAAAAGCGACATCCGAGGATTTAGCCTTCTCGAGTTTTGTTCGTCGAGAAGAAGAATCAGGGCCAGGCCTTCCAAAAATGAAAAACTTTCTACAGAATTCAATTAATATCGAGAAAGTTATTCATGTTTGGAAGGCCTGGCCCTGATTCTTCAGTGTATGTCTGAGCACGGGAAGAATTCAAAATAGTGGTACGCGTCTTCTTGGAAATTCTATCTTTAGTGAGCAAGGTTTACGCGCGGAGTTACGGAGGCGCCGAGAGGAACGATGAGGGAATGGCGTTAAAAATCCGAGTGGAGCGCTTCCACCTTTTCAGGTTTATTCTTACTTGATTTCGAATCACTTTTTTGAACTCGTTCTTAAAATCACGGAAATGGGGATGCTTTTAAGTCTGGAGCTTAGTCGAAGGTGTGATCGGCTTTCTCATCCAGGTCTAGGAGCACTTTCTCCAGCCTCTGCCGCTCACCTTCAAGGGCTTCCTCGTCAAGATGGGGATCTAAGGCAATGGGATCGCCGTAGATGGCCACAACTTTTGAAAAAGGTTTGGACATCAAAAAATTGTCCCAGCTTTTTAAATTCTTTTTTTTGGGCGTCGAAAAAGAGAAGGGCACAAGGTAGGCGCCTGTCTGGCGAGCCAATTTGATACCTCCCATTTTAAAAATCCGATTTGGGCCCTTGGGACCATCGGGAATGATAATCACTTCTCCTCCATTATTGAGCTCCTGCTTCATCTCATTCCATACCTTGATAACAGCGTGAGAACCCGATCCTCTAAGAATTTTATATCCCCATCCGGACATAATCCGTGCGGGAATCTCTCCATCCTCACTGGGGCTGATAAGAGGCATGATATTTCGCCTTCGAAAAAAATAGGGGACAATAAAAATATTCCCATGCCAGATGAGAAGAACAACGGCCTTGCCCTCAGTGCGCAGCTTTTTGTATTTTTCTTCTCCCAAAATTGTCCAGCGGCAGGATTTGGCCCAGAGCCAAAAACCCACCTTGCCCACGACTCCCACAAACCACCAACGAACATTTTTCAGAAAAGACATCGGCACAATTCTATCAAATGTACGCCGTGCAACTCAACTTTAATCGAAAGCAAGTAAGCTCCCTATTTCCGTGATTTCTTATCACTTTTTTGAACTCGCTCTTTAAATCACGGAAATGGGGATGCGTAATTTTTTTTTATGTTCGAATGATATTATTTATGGCGAATGAGCGTCCTTTAAATTGATAGAAAAATGTACTACACATATGTTCTGCTGAGCACAAAAAAAAATAAATTGTATTTAGGATTCACGCAGGATCTTAAAATGCGGATGGAGCTCCACAGAAGAGGATTCATGATGAAGGAAAAAAACAATGGATCATTGAAGCTCATTTATCTGGAGGCCTGTCTCGATAAAAAAGATGCCGACCGTCGAGATAAATACCTGAACAGTTTTCTCGGAAAAAGATACTTAAAGAACAGATTGAAGAAATACTTCACTTCCTCTTTAAACGATAAAGACTTAAAACTCAATGCTTTCTAAAAGAATCGAAAATCCATCCTGCCGCAAAACCTAATAAACAGATTCCTAACCCATAAGGTACGGAATACGGCCAGTCCGGCCACCCGATGTCCAACACACTGATTTTAGACAAAAACCCAAGGAAGGAATATCCTCCTCCAAGAACAAGGCTCAATAATCCTGCTGTTGGCCGTTTTTTCTTCATAAACAGCATGGCCATTCCCGGGATAAAGAGTCCTTCCGTCATGATTTCAGAAGCCAGACCAAGAGCCTCCAGGATGGATTGCAGCTTGGTCGCAACAAGAAAAGCCAATAATCCGATGATCATTGTTGACAGCCGGCTGAGTGTGATGATATTTGCTTTGTGTGAGGGGATAAACTGCTGGAAAACATCCCTTGTTAGGGACAGAGCCCCAGTGTTAATGGCCGTATCCATTGTGGACATAATGGCCGCGGTAATCGCAATAAAAAGCAGAACTCCTAAAAAATTCCCTGTTTTAGAAAGAATGAGAGCGGACAGGAGGGGGCCTTCCTGAACTCCGGAAGGAAAAAGAGGCAGCGCTAAAATTCCAATAAGGACTATCCCCCAGTACACGAATAAAAACGTTCCTCCTACAGCCAGTAGGCCATTTTTGGCCTTTTTGACTGTCTGGGCCGCCTGAATCCTCTGCCAAGCAATAGGTGAGATGATCCACGCCATTGTAAACGAAATCAAGATCAATATATTCCTTTTGAAATC
Organism: Candidatus Aminicenantota bacterium; assembly: GCA_030617525.1. Classification (GTDB taxonomy): domain Bacteria; phylum Acidobacteriota; class Aminicenantia; order Aminicenantales; family Aminicenantaceae; genus JAUWVG01. The sequence goes on from JAUWVG010000159.1 coordinate 2,269, forward strand.
AATAAACATTGAAAAATATTGATCTCTTCCGAGCTGGGCGGCCAAAAGAGAAACGGATGTTCCCTGTGCAGCATTGAGCAAAAACCCCAACAGTCCGATAAGTCCTGCGATAAGGAGAAAAAACTGCATTCCATCCGTAACCACAACTGAGAAAAAACCCCCAGATATTGAGTAAATAAGCACAATGGCTGTCCCCAGGAGAAGCGCATAAAAATAAGAAGTTCCGAGAAAGGCCTTGAGAAAATTACCGATGGCGACCATCTGACTCGAGGCAAGAAGGATCATGTACCAGATAATCAATATCGAAGCCAAATGCCGGACAACTCGGCCGTAACGTATCTCCACCAGATCGGAAAGACTCACTATAGGAAGCTGCCTGATGGGTTTGGCCAGAAAAAAATAAAACACAAACACGGTCAAAAGCGCCGGCATGCCCATCACCCAAAAAGAGCTCACGCCGATTCGGTAGGCCTCATCGATAGACACCAGCGTCGATGTCGCACCCAACCAGGAGGCCCCCAAAGTCAGAAAAACAAGAAAGGAGGGAAGCCGTCGGGAGGCCAGAAAGAAGTCCTCAAGATTTCGCATCCTCTTCGAAAACACAAAACTCAAGAGAAGAAGCAGGGCGAGGTACCCGAGGAAAATAACGATAAATTCAATTCTCACACTGAGGTTATAACAAAAATCCCCCTTTTTCCCAAATAACAAGATCACGGAGATGGGGATGCTTGCCTCCAAGATGATTTTGAACCAGGACCTTTTGTCTGTTATAATTCAAATGGAATGAAAAAAATCGTTTTACTCCTGATAGTGGCGGCGGTCGCTTTTGCCCAAACAGCCGAAGATGTGGCACAGAAAACAGAAGCACAGCTCCGTTCCTACCAAACGCTGCAAGCGGAATTTGAGCACATTTATTATTCTTCATCAGTGGCAACTCCCCTAAGAGAAACAGGAACATGTTATTTTCAGAAACCGGGCCTCATGAAATGGCACTACAAAAAGCCTGAAGAAAAAATCTATCTTTTAAAGGAGTCCATCATCGAATCTTATTTTCCGGAAGACAACCAGCTCCTCCGGAGCTCTTTCGCAAAAGAAGATGAATCCGATATACTCCTGCTCCTGTCGGGAAAACAAGGATTACTTGAGAACTACACGGCTGAATTCAGCCCCTTTCCTACAGAGAATACCGATGTGCTGCAGATCAAGCTGACGCCCAAACAAGAGGACATGGAGACCTTCATCCTTCTTGAAATCAGCACAAAAACATGGATGATCCGGAAAGCTGTTTTTTTTGACTGGGCAGGAAATAAATCGGAATTCCATTTCAACCGGATTCGCCTCGACACCTCTCTTCCCAAAAAGACCTTCGAGCTTAAAGTGCCCAAAGGGACAGAAATCATCACGGATATAAAATAGGGCACCAGACCTGGATAATTTACATAAATTACATGAAATATCGACATTTTTTATGAATAATTCAGGTTAAAACTTTTTTCACTAAGATGCGTATAATCTAAGGAGGACAGGACGTCCTCAATGAATGAAGATATCGAACTTGTTCAAACAGCTCTTAAAGGTGAGAAAAAGGCATTTGAAATGATCATCCAGAAGTATCAATCTCCTCTTGCTAACTATATCGGACGCATGGTCAAACAAAATGAACTTGCCCTCGACATCACACAAGAGGTGTTCATCAAAGCCTATTCTTCTCTGCACTCCTTCCGGCAGGAATACAAATTCAAAACCTGGCTATTCAAAATCGCATCAAATACCGTCATAGATTACTGGAGGAAGAAAAAAATCGATGCTTTTTCGATCGACCAGCCCTACGATCTGGATGGTGATTCTGTCCCCTTCCAAATTCCATCCAAAAATCCTTCAGTAGATAAAATTGTAGAACTCCATGACGTTCGAGAAAGAATTGAAAAGGTGCTGGACAAGCTCCCTGTAAATCTCAAAGAACTGTTCGTTTGGAGACACATCAACGACCTCAGCTATGAAGAGATGGCAGAAATAAAGGGAATTCCCGTGGGGACAATCAAGAACAGGGTATTTCAAGCCAAGGAAATGTTACGAAAATATATGGAGAAAGATAGATGGGATGCCTGACAATTGCGCAGATTTATCTCTTTATTGAGAATGAACTGCCTTTAGATGAAGCCCGGAAGATCCAAAAGCATCTGAGCACGTGTGCAAAATGCCGGAACATGGTTGAAGAGAGACGCGTTCTGGTCCAGGCCGCTGACACCCTTCCTCAATTTGAACTCCCTTCCAACTTCACAGAGCAGGTGATGGCAAATATTTTTCCGAGTAGAATACCTCTTCGTGTTTGGATCAGAGCCACCGCCGGTGGACTGTCAGCCATAATTTTTGCCTTCTTTCTTTTCTATATATTTTCCGGGAAAAATCTTACAGATCTTTTTATCAGCATCAATAAATTTTTGCTGCCCGCTCTTCGCACTCTGTCGACAGGAGTCGTGAAGACGTTTAAGCTCATCGGGCATCTTATTAATATTATCGCTCAATTTTTCGATTTCGCACTCAAAGGTTTTGGAAAACTGACAACGATCCTGAGTCCTGAAGCCCAGATCGGCATCGTCACTCTGACTCTTATGGCCTCCACCATCATCTTCCTCATAGTGAGAAAAAAACTCATGTTTGGAGAAAAAGCATGAATATTAAAATAATCCTTCCCCTCATTTTCCTTTTCCTTATTTCGGGACTTTCTCCCTTGAACGGCCAAGGATTAATTTTGCAAAAAAATATCACCGTGGAAGAACATGACGTTCAGGATAACGTCGTCTCTTTCGGCGGAACCATTCTAGTCAAAGGGACAGTCACCGAAAATGTGATCGCCTTTGGAGGTGAAATCATCATTGAAGGAGAGGTCGGTGTCGCTGTCGTCGGATTTGGTGCAAAAATCACATTAAAATCGTCGGCTGAGATCAACGGCGACGTTGTATCCATCGCCGGAGAACTCGATAAGCACCCCGGGGCTTTTGTCAAGGGAGATACCATGACATTCTTCTTTGACACACCGGAAGCCTTCAAGGGAATATTTAAAAATGGGATCTCCGGCCTGATTCCCATCATTTTGATCTTCAAGCTCATCTCTCTCGTTTTCTGGTTCATTCTCGCCATCATCCTCGCAGCCATTTTTCCCCGGCAGACTATGCTGGCCTCATCCCAACTGCGGACGTCCTTCTGGCCGACTTTTGGAGTCGGATTTCTGAGCATTGTTGTTTACACCGGACTCATTCTCTTTTCCGCCATTTTGACACTTGTGCTGATAGGTATTCCAATACTCATAACACTTATCGCATTGGGGATTGCCGTTAAAATTTTTGGCAGGGTTATTATCTTTTACTTTTTCGGAGAAAGCCTGGCGCGGGCATTCAACAAAAAGAATCCCACCACCATCACAGCTGTGCTTTTCGGCTTCCTTTTGGTCAGTTTTATCACATTGATACCGATTATAGGTTTACTGTTTTCGTTCGTGATCAGCATCCTGGGATGGGGGGCTATCATCCGCACAAAATTCGGGACGACAGAAAACTGGTTCAAGAAAAAACAACCTGTCTCCATTCAAGCAGAATAAGTTGACCTGAATTATTCATAAAACTGCCGACACCTTTATTTATATTCAATGATATCAACTTGATAGCATAATTTTTGCAATATCTATGAACACCGCTGTATTTGTAGGACAGTTTATATCAAATGTCGACCTGTCATTGCGAGAAATGAAATGACGAAGCAATCTCATTTGTAGAGATCGCTTCGCTGTGCTCGCGATGACAAGGTCAGGTCACCACACTCTCTGCGATCGTTCGTTGCGAGGAGCAAAGGAGATTCCTTCGCTTTGCTCGGAACAGCCTTGGCAATCT
>JAUWVG010000167.1 GCA_030617525.1 Candidatus Aminicenantota bacterium
GCTTTAAACAATCCTCACATCCACACGCCCAATCTCAACCGGCTGGTCAAAAAAGGAGTCACATTTACCCGCGCCCATATCATGGGTGGGACAAGCGGGGCAGTCTGCATGCCCAGCCGGGCTATGGTCTTGACAGGAAGAACTCTTTTTCACATCTATAACCGCGGCGCAAGCATTCCGGAAGAGCACATGATGTTCCCGGAAATCCTGAAAAGGGAAGGATACACAAACTTCGGAACGGGTAAGTGGCATAATAACCGCAGCTCTTTTGCTCGCTGTTTTTCAGACGGCGGAAAAATCATGTTTGGGGGAATGAGCGATCATCTCAAGGTTCCCGTCCATGAATTTGACACGACTGGAGAATATAAAAAAGACAATGAATCTGTTGCCAACAAATTCTCCAGCGAGCTCTTTTCTGATGAGGCCATAAATTTCATCCGGAAATATGAGTCCGATTTGCCTTTTTTCATTTATATATCATATACAGCTCCTCATGATCCCCGTATGGCCCCCAAGGAATATCAAGATTTGTACCCCACAGACACCATCCAACTGCCCGATAACTTTATGCCCAAGCATCCCTTTGACAATGGAGAAATGGACATCCGGGACGAATATTTGGCCTCCTTCCCCAGGACAGAAGAGGAAATCAAAAAACACATCGCCGGCTACTACGCCATGATCACTCATCTTGATGCCCAAATCGGACGAGTCCTGGATGCTCTCGAAGAATCAGGAAAAGCTGAGGACACCATCATCGTCTATGCCGGAGATAACGGTCTGGCTGTTGGACAGCACGGCCTGCTTGGGAAGCAGAATATCTACGACCACAGTGTCAGAGTTCCTCTTATTTTCGCGGGCCCGGGCATCCCACAGGATAAGAGATTGGATAGCCTCTGCTACCTTCTGGATATTTATCCGACACTGTTCGAGCTGCTGGGTTTGCCGATTCCCGAAACCGTCGAAGGAAAAAGTCTTGTACCTGCACTCAAGAACAGTGAGAAAAATATCAGAGAGTCCGTTTTTTTAGCCTACAGGCATCTTCAGCGCGGCGTGCGAACAAATGACAACTGGAAACTGATCTTTTATAACGTAAGCGGAGAGGAAACGACACAGCTTTTCAACCTGAACAATGATCCCTGGGAAATGAACAATTTGGTCTCTGACCCTTCATCTAAAAACCAGCTCGAACGGCTCACATTTCAGCTAAAAGCTCACATGAAGGAACTTGATGATATTTGCGACCTGGACAAACCGAACTGGGGACTTCCCGACAATTAAAACAATCCCCTCACACTTGAGACAGAACCTGGGTGTTCACGGGGACGAAATCCTTATTGATTAAGAGTGTAGAAATCCTTTACGGGGCTGTCGAGGGGCAATCGTGTAGAGGGATCTCGTTTGGCTTCCCATCTTCTCGTGTTTTCATGGCCTTCTGTCTTTACCGTTCCCACTATGGAGTGGCCTAGTACATTCCCCTCAAAGATCAGCCGCTCACTGCTTCTTCCTTGCTTCCTTTCCACCGTAAACGAAAGTGTATTCCCGATTATTTGTCCTCCAGAGATAGTAACAGGCAGTGAGACCTTGTTCTCAAAGGCTTCCCCGTTCAAATACTGAAAAGATTGTTCGAGATTTAAGGTGAAATTTTTGTTTCCAGAACCGGTGGGCATGGACCATGTCCATGTGCCGGTGACATTCGCCGGAACAATCCAGAGATAGACAGAATGAACTTCCCATTCATCCTCAATTAAAATGTCTTTGTCGGCCCGCCACTTCCCCATGTTAAAATCGTGAGAGACAATCCGGGTTCCCGGATTCAATTCCTCTAGGAATTTTGGGCGAAGCCTGCGGTTGATCTCCGTAAGAAGATAAAGGGTCACAACAGAGGCTTTGCTGAAATCCGTTTCGAATAGATCGGCCTGAAAGAACTGGACACGGCTCTCGACCCCCGCTTTTCTTGCGTTTTCATGACATTCTTTTATCCGCTGAGGATCGATATCGATCCCAATTCCACGGCTGCCGTACATTTTAGCCGCTGTAATGACAATCCGGCCGTCGCCGCAGCCCAGATCGTAGAGCACATCATCTTTGCTCACCTCGGCCATGGCCAACATGGCTTCGACAACCTCTTCGGGAGTTGGAACATAAGGCACATCCAGGTTTCTCTCCTGAATGGCGGCCAGGCTTAAAAGAGCAAAGCATATCGCTGAAAATAATCCAAAAAAAAATATTTTTTTCCATCTTTTGCTTTGTAGCATAAGAGTGCCTCCCTAACTAACCTGAACTATTCATGAAAAATGTCGATGTTTGTTCAACACAAGCAATATTTTAGTTTTATTTTGGTTTTCTGGCGAATCACTCTGAATATTCCTTCTTCCATGTCCCTTTTCTTCATAATCAACATTTTTCACCTCATTGAGGCGAGCCAATTTTACCGCATCTGCTTTGTTGCGACGGATTTGTTGCGAGGAGCAAAGCGACGTGGCAATCTCATCCGCCGCGCCTCGCATCTACTGCAACTTTGACTCGTGAATAATCCAGGCTAACAATAATCGCAAATTTAAATTGTACCAATTCTGCACAAAAAATCTAATTTTTTTATCGCAGCATCCCCATTTCCGTGATTTCAAGAACGAGTTCAAAAAGGGGACGAGTAATCACAAGCATGAAATCTGAAAAGGTGGAAGCGCTCCACTCGGATTTTTAACGCCATTCCCTCATCTCCCTCTTCGGCGGACCCGGAACTCCGCGCGTAAACCTTGCTCACTAAAGAGGGAATTTCCAAGAAGACGCGTTCCACTTTTCCTTTTCATTTTCCGTGCTCAAACATTCGTGCCCGGCCGGCAGAGCCGACTTCCCTTGAGATCGACTCGAGAAGGCTAAATCCTCGGATGTCGTTTTTTCCATCCTCTTCAGATTTCTTCTTGCGTGATTTCTTATCACTTTACAGAACTCTAAATAAAATCACAAAAATAGGGATCGTTCCTTGCATAGCATCTCTAGTTGAGTTGCCCATTAGAAGGCTATTGTCAAGAAGATAAACTTCCATTAATTTTCAAACTCTTTTACAATATATATGTATACTTCATGGTAATGTTGGGGATTCTAATGCGCCCTTTATTTCAAGGTAGTTGGTTGCAGTTTCTTCTGCACCAGTCGCCCATCTGGATCAAGGCAAGTTATTGCCCCTGGCACCTTAGGGTGCCCCAGAAAATAATCGGTACCATGCCATCTCCAAAATGTTGGATAACAGAGTTGTGGTTTTAAAGCCAGACTCGTGTGGTTGATGACATGGGCAAAAGAGTTTCTCAACATTACTCACTCAGTCGGGTGCGGCAGGTTCCAATCGGATGAGTGGTTTTACCACACTCAACTACGGTTCACTGCCGCAGCCGTTTTTATCCGAAAAGCATCTCTGGTTTAAAATCGACTTTGTCCCTTATGAGGTAGAAGGACGCTCTAGCAAGTTTATGAGCGAGGGCTTTGGTGGCGACGATCTTGTTGGTTTTATCGAGTTTGCGTTGGTAGAAGCTTCCCGGGCAGAAGGGTAGTGGCGTTTGGCGAAGTTAGCGGCCTCTAGGAAGGCCCAGCTGAGGTATTTATTTCCGTTTTTGCGGTTGTTCTGGCCTTTTTTTTTTTCATTAGATATTCTCTGGCTTGAAACACATCTGCAGTAGGAAGCGTAGTTGCCGACCTTGGGGAATCGGTTAATCTCGCCTGTCTCAAGGGCAATTGTCAAGGCCAGGATATTGCCGATTCCATAGACTGTTTTTAGTTTTTTAAATTCAGGCTGAAGATGTATCGTTGAAAGAACGATTCGTTCTATCTCTTTGATCTTTTGGCCTAAAAAATTCAAGACAGCAACATTGGCCTGCCCAGCCAGGATGACATGAGGGTCCTTAAAGAGATTTTCGACATTGTCCTCATTGAGCTTCTTGATATCCGAAGAGGAGAGCTTAGAGCCTTTCTGTCGATAATAAAGGCTCCCAAAACTGAGGATGTGGGCCGTACGATGACGAACCAGCATCAAACGCTTGCGTAAAAGATCTCTGATAGCCCGCTCTTTTTTAGGGTAGATGTATCCTTCTTTAAGGATGCCCAGCCTTAAAAGTTCAGCCAGATAGTAGGCGTCATGATAATCATCGGTGTGCTTGAGCCCTTCATACTGCTTAATAGCAGCAGGATTGGCCAAGTGAAGCTTGTATCCTGCTTCTTTCAGCCCGTCGACCAGCCAATACCAATTGAAGGTCGACTCGACTACCACTCCTTTCATCTCATTTTTAAATGGTTTGAGATGATTCAAAATTTGGTTTAAGTCGTTAGGTGCCCTCTTTGTGTAAATCTTTTTCCCTTTCTCATCCAAGATGCCTATGACCGTATTGTTGGAATGAAGATCACAACCTGCAAAGTAATTCATTTGATAACCTCCTTTTTTTATTAAATGTTACCATGTGCAGAAAAATATGGCCTTCTAGATGATTATCGGATGGACGTCGTATGTTTGCATATACCGTTGACGATATAAGCATTTCCATGATAAGTGTAAAGAACCAAACTGTTTAAAAAAAGGAAGGGTCTATGAAAAAAACCAGCCTTTTTATTTTAGGATTTATGATTCTCCTGTGTCTATGCTGCTCATCTGGATCAAAAAAACCTTTTTCCGCCACTGAATTGAGCAGTGAGTACATCTCTTACTGGAAACAGTTCTATCCTTCCAGGGCCCTTTCACGCGGCTTTTTGGATTCCATCGTCAATTTTGAAGATTATTCCATGGATGGGATTCTGCGCTGGGTGGATTTCAACAAAAAAACTCTGAAAACAATCGAAAACCATTTGCCCGAAATGATGTCTGCTGACAGAATCGATGCACGCCTGCTGAGAACCCAGATCATCTCCGAACTCGAAAAATGGGAAGTGGAGGCCCCGCACAAAAATTCACTCAGTTTTTATGCCTCTCCCATATCAAGGGAGGTCTCACGCATCTTGAATGCCGAAGGGCTTCAAAATGGAGAGAAGCTGCGGATCATCAAAGAAAGACTGCTGGAAATAAAGACGATCTGCAGCACGGCTCTGCAGGAACTTGAAAATGGGAGACCCAACAGCACAAAACGCGGTCTGCAGACACTCGAAAGAGCCGCCGTATTTTATGAAGAAACACTGCCGGAAAGAATACAAGCATGGATGAGTTCCCTACAGTTTGAAGTTTTTAAGGAAGATTGCAGGGAGGTGGCCGTTCAAATCCACTCGCTCGCAGACCACGTCCAAAACACTATTGTTCCCAATCTCACACTCTCAGACAGTCAAATACTGGGAAGGGAAAAGTATGCCCGGCAGTTGAAAATATATACCGACAGCCCCCTCACCCCCGAAGAGCTGGAACAAATGGCATTAGATGAAATTCAGAAAGTCAGACAGGAAATGGCCCTGGCATCGGAAGCCTATCTGCGGGAGGCCTATCCCAACGAGAAAATCCCGGAGACATACGAAATGCTGGTTGGAAAAGCCCTCCGGGACATGGAGGCCAACCATCCTTCCGGCAACACAGAATACCTCAGACTGCTGCGGGGTTATGCTAAAGAGGCCGAAGAGTTTGTCCGGGAAAAAAAGATCGCTACAATACCAGAACATCAAACTCTGAGCATAGAGATAGCCCCGGAAAGTTCGGGCGCTTCGGCACGCATCGGATTCGTGTCTCCCCCACCCGCCTTTTTTCCCAATCCCTGGACAACCTGGTACCTGGCCACCATCCCGGATTCTTTTCCAGAGGATGAAAGAGAAGATTTCTGGCGGTCATTTAACAACCATTTTAAAAAATTCATCGTTATCCATGAATTGTTTCCCGGCCATTATATCCAGAGGAAGCTCACCCGTGAAAATCCGCACCCTGTCCGCATCCTTTTTTCGTACAGACCCTATTCCGAAGGATGGGCCACACTGTGCGAACGAGTTGCCCTCGAAGCAGGATGGGATGACTTCAACAAACTGACCAAACTGGCCCAGCTGCGCAAAAGGTTGGAAAACGCCAACCGTACCTACACGAGCATCCAGGCA
>JAUWVG010000266.1 GCA_030617525.1 Candidatus Aminicenantota bacterium
ACGCCAAAAAATTGTAGAATTTGAAAATGCCGTTTGGCACACAAGTTTTTCAACTCCCGGTGATTATGTAATCAAAGCGAGGGCTTTTAATCTGGTTGGGACTCAATCCTTAAATGAGTGTGAGGCAGTCGTTCACATCAATTTTCCTCCAATCTGTACGTTCTGGACAAACTGCCTCCCATGTTACGAGTGTATCGATACACCTATCATTTTTAACAGCTCGGATTCCTACGATCCAGATGGAACAATAGTTCGCTCTGACTTTGAACTTCTGGACGCAACTGGAGCGGTTCTCAACACACATGCGATATTGCAGTATCCTTTCGATTGGACCATAACATTTGCTTCTCCGGGAAGATATCGCATCATCAACACCGTAACCGACGACTTTGGTATAAAGTCAAAACCCTGTTATCTCGATGTGGAAATCAGAAGCAAACGATTGTTCTTTTTTGTTGAAATGGGGCCTCTTTATGCCCGGGAAAGCAAAGCAATCCATGCGACCGCAAGATTCGGTGCGCTCTATGAACTTTTTCCCCATTTTATCGACCTTGTCTTTGCCGGAGGAGGTGCACTCACGTTGGAGAAAGCACCCAGTAAATCCTTTTTTCTCACACATGCTCTTCTTAATTTTAATTTTTCCCGGGCGTTCATCGGCCTGGGAGTGGGATATTCGACCGAGGTTATTGTAGATGGAAATCAGGATTTTGAGTTTGTGGGTCAAGTGGGAACGTATCTGTTCAAGCATTACTGCAGAACACGGGGGGCTATTTTCTTTGAGTACAGAGGCTCCCTGGAAAAAAATCGTCCCTTTTCCCAAACCTATAAACTCATGCTCGGCTTCAGGTATCTCTTCTAATCCTCATAAGGAATAAAAGACGAAAGGACCCTTCTCAACCCCTACTTTGACCGGATGACTCCGCTGGTGGAAACAGCCAGCGATTTGGATGTCTATTATTTTTCCAAATGCATCGAGCTTCTTGAAGAGACAAAAAATAAGATGTAGGATAGGGCAAACAGGAGCTGTATAAATGAAAAAATGGATGAAATATCTCGCACTGGTTTTAATTCCTGTGTCTTTAAGCAGTTGTTTTTTCTTTGACGTCGGAGACAACCTGCCGGATGTGGACGGATGGTGGGAGTTTTCTGTCGATTACAAAGACTGTTTTTGTTCCGACGGAGAAGTTTGTCCGGCAGCTCTCCTGCAAGCCATTGGAATCAGTTTCCCTTCAACAAGAGTGCTGCGCGTTGAATTTTTCTTTGATGAGGATGATGAAGTCATTCACGCCACCTTCTATGAGGGCACTCAACACCTCTTCTCACTCAATGGATATCTGGAAGACACAGGGGACTTTATGGTTGATAACACTATCAATGGTATCACGATTTTTTTCGATGGATCTTTTAATGGCGATTCTGTCAACGGCCGGACTGAAATGGACTACAACCTGAATGCAGACATATCGTGTCATGGATGGGGGCTGTTTACAGGAGCGAAGACCTGACATCTAAAGAGCGGATGAAAAAAGCCATGGACAGGGGCATCCCTGACCGTGTTCCTTTCATGTGCCAGATGAGTTTCGGTCATATGCTGCTCCAAACCGGATTCTCTCCTTCCGCATTCTGGCTTTCCAAAGAAATATTCACCAAAGGACTTCTCCATCTAAGAGCGCTTTATGATTTTGACGGAATCCTCATCAGTCTCCACGGCCATTCTCCTGACTGGGAAAAATCCATCGACAGGGTCGAAAGGCAAAAAGAACAGGAGATTGTTTTTTGGAAAGATGGAGATAAGACAATCTTCCCACGTAATGATCTCCCCACTCACGTTCCGGGCAATAAAAAATCATCCACACTCATCACAGAAATTGATCCGGAGACTTTTCCCGATAAAATCGAATACATTCCCGTTTCTTTGGGGCTCAAGTTTCCCATCGACCCAAAACACAAATTTGACATCATCGACAGCATTGTCGAGACGGCCGGATCACGGTATTCTATTCACGGCGAAGTCACATCTCCGTTCGACTACTTTCTCCATTTTTTTGGAGTTTCTGAAGCCTTGATGTCTCTTGTGTCCAATCCAATCGAATCAAAAGCCATTCTACAGTGCTATGCGAATGGAGTAACTCAATTGGCTCTGGAAATGACCACACATAGAGTTGATGCCATAAAAATTTCGTCTCCCTTTAGCGGTTCGGGATTTATTTCACCGCATTTTTACAGAGAGTTTGTCCTCCCCTATGAACGACAAATTGTCCGTTCCGTCCGCCAGCAAGATGTTCATATCTATACCCATACCTGCGGAGCCATCGGAGACCGTTTGGAGATGATGGTCGAATCCGGGATTTCCGGTTTGGAATGCCTGGACCCTCCGCCATTGGGAGATGTAAACCTCGCTGAGGCAAAGAAACGGATTGGAAATAAAGTGTTTATCAAAGGAAACATCGATCCCATCCATGTTCTGCTCAAAGGACCGCCCGAAATCATCAAAAAGGACGCAGAAGAAAAAATCCGCATCGGGAACCGGGACGGAGGATATATCCTCAGCACAGCCTGCTCCATTGCCCCCCACACCCCCAGATCCCATGTGCACATCCTCAGAGAAACAGCAGATCAGTAAAGCCGGATTAAAACTCAAATCCTAAACCCACCCCAAAATGAAATCCTCCAACGTCAAACTTTTCCGCTGCGGTTGTAATGGGGCAGTATTTGAATTGAGCATAGAGATCCACCACAAAAAATCCACTTATTTTAATAAAAAGTCCGGATTGGCCGATGAAGCCGATGTTTTGTTCTCGTATTTCGCCATCGGGAGTCTCTTCCTTGTACTGGAAATACCCTCCTCCAATACCAAAGTAGGGATTGACAATCCCTTTATTCAAACGGACCTTTAATCCCAGCTCAAGCGGGATCAAATACACCTTATTTACTGAACCCGAAACCGTATCCGTCACGGTTTTGCTGAAATAATTCTCGGCAAACCAGATTTCGACAAAATCCGTCACTCCCACATTTATTTCAGCACCAAACATCAGACCTTTTTCATAAACGGTTTTGAGATTCCCTTCTCGCGGAGAAAAATAATTTCCAGTCATCAAAACCCGGATGAACTTTTTCTTCTGTTTCAGTCTCTCCTCGTTGAGCTGGTTTAGGATAAAAATGGTATCATCAAGTTTTTTCTTCGTCTCCTCCAGCTGTTCTTCAATTGTTCCAACCGGCTCCCCGATCACTTCTTCCGTTTTTTCTGCCTCTTCCTTAATTGGAATTTCTTCGGACACTGTTTCTGGCTCTTCTTTAGTCTCTGTTTTTGCTTCTGCGGCCTTTTTATCAGAAGATTCCTCTTTTTTCTCTTTAATTTCCGTTTTTAGAATCTGCTCCTTGAGCTCTTTGGCTGTTTCTATTGTTTTCTCCGGTGTTTCATCCTTTACGATCTCTTCAGGAACAGCGATTTTTTCAGATGGCTTTTTAGTCGAAAATGTTATTTTCAGCCCTTCAGGCGTCCGCTCAATTCCATAAAAAGGGAAGTCCTCTTCAACATCGAATACGACCCTGGCTACACCTCTCTGGAACATACCATGTCGAATTCTTAAAACCCTGTAATCGTTGATTTCAATAAATGGCTCGGCCTGGATATCCCCAATGCTGTACAAATCGATCACGATCCTTTCCGGTTGGAACAGTTCAAAGACTCTGTGAAAGGAATAGGCATCAATGATCAGTTTGACATCGAGCACATCCGGCGTTTTTGAAAATGTAATCTCTTTTAAAACGCCTAACCCCTTCGTAGATTGTTCATCCTGAGAAAAGCTGAGACCCGCCATGGAAATAAATACAAATACAAATAAAAGAGAAAATGAGGCATTCCTTTTCATCATTGCTTTTGTCCTTTTGTGATTAACCGGAGTTATGTGATTATTATATCAGGAGTCGGGTAAAATAAAAATCTCTTATCCTGGATTATTCACGGGCCGAGGTTGCTGCAAATGCGAGGCATTGGCCCATGATATTGCCAAGCCTGTTCCGAGCAAAGCGAAGGAATCTCCTTTGCTCCTCGCAACGAACGATTGTAGAGAGTGTGGTGACCTGACCTTGTCATCGCGAGCACAGCGAAGCGATCTCTACAAATGAGATTGCTTCGTCATTTCATTTCTCGCAATGACAGGCCGACATTTGATTTAAAATAGCCAACAACTAACTGATATTATAGATATTGCTAATATCATGCTATCAAGTTGATATCTTTGAAGATAAATGAAGGTGTCGGCAGTTTTTATAAATAATTCAGGTCAGATTTTCTCATCAACCTTCGGCAGGACAATATCCTGGATTTTTTTGGCTATGGCTTGAAAATATGAGTCGTCAACGTTTTTCATTTCGACCGTATGGACTTTGTCGATAAACTGCACAGTAATGAAAGAATCGATTCCTCCGGGGGGTCCTGAGCGTGACTCGAGCAGAAGAAAACGATTGTCCTGGAGAGAGCGATCGATGTCCCGGAATTCCCCTTCATCCAGTTTGAATGGTTTTTCTATGGTGATGCCCTGGCGCGATCTTTTAAAAAAAACGCC
>JAUWVG010000201.1 GCA_030617525.1 Candidatus Aminicenantota bacterium
AATTTGAGAAATTGACAAAGTCCTGTTGTTTCTTTACCTTATTACTGCCGCAAAAAGCCTAGGACCAATATGCGGGAGATATTTTCTTTGACGGCCGGCACATCGAAAGGAGGAGGTTTCATAATGAAGAAAAAAGAGATCTTGAAAGACGGAACCAAAGTTGAGATCAAGAATTTAACACATGACGATCTCGACAAACTCATGGAATTCTATCGCTCCCTTCCTGAACTGGACAGAAAGTATCTTCGAGTGGAGGTGACGGACAGACATGTTGTGGAGAAGAGGATTAAATCGATGAAAACCGGTAATCTTACCAGGATTATTGCCCTGGAAGGCAATAAGATAATCGGAGATGGAGCTCTCGAACTTTCCCATGAAGAATGGCGGGAGCATCAAGGGGAGTTGAGGGTGATCGTTTCAAGGGAGCATCGAAGGAAGGGATTGGGAATGATTATGATGAGGGAGCTCTATTTTATCGCTGCCGGGAAAAATGTGAAAAAGATTGTTGCCAAGTTCATGAGACCTCAGACTGCTGCTCGAAAGATATTACGAACACTGGATTTCCACGAAGAGATTCTCATCCCTGACTATGTCCGTGACCGGGCCGGTAAAACCCAGGACATGGTCATAATGACCTGTGACATGAAAGATCTTTGGAAAGAACTCGAGCATTTCTATAGTGATTCTGATTGGCAGCGCTGTCGATAACTGCCGGAACGGCCATTCCCTTCGAAAAGGTAACACCGTCAGATTTAGGGCCTTGTTGTGTGATGCGTTCATTTCCTGAACAGATCGGAATGACTTCCAGTCCTCTCGAAAATGATCTGCCCCGGTTCCTTTTTATAAATCAGCAGCCAGTTAGATTCGATATGACATTCACGCCGACCTTGAAAGCTCCCTGTGAGTTTATGCTCGTGGTGTATTGGGTCTAAGGCTTTACCTTCAAGCAAAGTGCGAGCAATGATCTTGAATTTATCTAGATTCTTCCCTCGTTTTTTTGCGCGTTTGATGTCTTTCTGGAACTGCTTTGTATAAACCGGTGTGTGCATTAAATTCCTAACTTTTTGAACATATCGTTTACATCTTCACACACGACCAGGTTCCGACCTGCGTCAGTATTCTGAAAAGTTCGTATGGTTGTCTTGTTAGGTATGACAATATTAAAGGGGAGTCCATCGTGCAGTTCAACTTGCTTATAAAATAAGGTGATCGCTTGCGTTTGATTCAAACCCAATCGTCGCAATATTCCCTCTGCTTGCTTTTTCAGTTTGGGTTCAATCCGTGCATGCACAGTTGCTGTTTTACTCATGTTTCACCTCCTTTATAACAATGTTAATGTAGCACAAATGAGATACAAAATGCAAGCAGCTATTTTCAGCCGCATAGCATGTAAGTTCAGCGGACAAAAAGCGTAGTTTTTTGGTCCGATGGAGTGAATTGTTATACATTAGTGGAATAGCTATTAATTAAATGCTAAGCCGCTTGCTGGCGTGCCTGCAAGTCGGTCTTTCGCATCTTGTTAGGCAAAATATCTATGCCCCTTCCTCTTTATATATTTTTCCATCTGGCCCTTGCATGTTTATCTTCTTATGTTTTCTTGGACCAAAGAACCTATTCTTAAAATAAGCATACTTAAATGCTTCCAACGGATGGCCCCAGTATTATGTTGCAAGCTAATATCTTTGGAAATGCTTGCCCTATCAAACATCTAATTGACTCGGGATATAAAAAAAAATAGTATAAATGAATAGTGGAAACACAAATCGGAATTATCCTGGCCGTAATGGTTTTCGCCTATGCGCTGGCCAAATGGAGAAATTTTTCCATCGAATTGAGTATGCTGTTTGCCGCTGTAGCCGGCGGCGCAGCCGGGGCCCTATATAACACACCTCCTCCCGGGCAGATCTTCCGGCATCTTGTCGAGGGCAGTTTCACTTACTTAGACGTCATTCTCGTTTTTTCAACGGCAACAATCTTTATGGCTATCGTGTCTGAATCGGGTGGAGTGAACTATGTCGTCCGCAGCATTATAAAACATTTTTACAATATACGTTTCATCGCCCTGCTCCTGCTGATGATTATCATTCTCATTCCCGGTGCCCTGACAGGAGCGGGGAGTGTCTCCCTTCTGGTTGTGGGGGCTCCCGTTGCCCTGGCTTTGGGCTACTTAGGGATCGATAAAAGGCGGGTAGCGGCCATTCTTTTCATCGTGGCCGGTTTAAGTGCTGCTGCTCCTCCGGTCAACATCTGGGCTATGATTTTATCAGCCGGAACAGCCATTCCCTATGTGGGTTTTGAGCTTCCGTTGGGTATACCGGTTCTTCTTCTGGGAATATTCACTGTTCTTTTTCTCGGCTGGAAAAATGAAGGGACTTTGGATAAACAAAAGGTCTTGGAAGACATGCCCGAAGTGCCTGAAAAAATGAGTTGGTGGAGAGTTCTTCTTCCCTTCCTTGTCTTTTTTGGCTTGGTCGTGGCCTACCGGATATGGCCGTTCGCCACTCCCATCTTTGGCCTGGCATTGGAATTTTCCATAGCCGGACTGGTCGCCCTCCTGGTCAGCCCCAAGAAGATCCATATCCTCAAGCTTTCGAGTGAGACAATGAAACGTCTCCTCCCTCTTTTGGCCACGATGGTTGTGGTGGGCATGCTTCAGCAGATCATGACGGCTACGGGTGTGAGAGGACTGCTTTCTTTTGCCGTCATCAGCACCCCTCTTGTTCTCCTTTTCATCGCATTGATATTTATCATTCCCATCTCGGAAGGAGTCCTCACATACGGGGGCGCGGCCATCATCGGCATCCCTCTGATATGGTTTCTCGACTCTATCGGCCTGCACGCCACCGTGGCCATCGCCGGCCTGAGTCTCCTCTGGCCTCTCGGCGACGGACTTCCACCCACGGCCCTGATTGGACGCTTAAGCGTAATGGTTTCGGGATACAAGGGCACTTACTGGACATTTTTAAAAAAGACCTGGGTTCCCTGGGTTGTGATTACGATTGTGGGAATTTTGATGGTCTTATTCAGTGCCCGATTGGATTTTCTGGTGAAATGGAGCATGTGAATTAACTTGGATTAGGGATTATGGATAAGGGATTATGGATTAGGGATTATGGTTAAGGAGGTTTTAACGTGCCAGTCATCATGATTCTATACTACATCATCTGTATCTTCATCGTGGCTGTGCTGGCCTGGAACTTCATCAAAGAAAAAAAGAGTGTCAACGATATGGTTCTCTATCTGATTGTTCTCATCCCGTTGATTTTGAGAATTTTTCGAATCAAATGATCAAGCAAATGAAGATGTCACGTTTATGGATTATAAAACTCACACTGATTGTTTTTTTAGCCGCCATTATTTCCCTGGCCGGATACCAACTCTACACCCACCGGCACTTCCAGGTGCCGCTTATAACAGGGCCGGGTGTGACAAAAGTTGTCAAACTGAGTGAGTATTCTCCCGGAATTAAGGGAACGATGGCGGACACCAATGTTTTCTTCCTAGAAGGTAGTGAAGAGGGCGGCAAAATTCTCATCCTGGCCAACACCCATGCCAACGAACCGGCAGCCTTACTGACTGCCTTGTTGTTCATCGAAAACGCGGTTGTGGACAAAGGGACAATGATTATCATCCCCATGTTCAACAACAGCGCCGGCCGCAACACTCGTCCCGGGGACGGATACCCTCTCTATTTTGAGATCCCGACGAAATGGGGAAGCAAGAAATTCCGGATGGGAAATCGTGACGCCTCACCCCTGGATCAATGGCCGGACCCCGATGTCTATGTCCATTACCCTGATAAGCAGCTGCTCTCTTTCTTAGACGTCAGAAACACAAACCGGACATGGCCGGGGCGTGCGAAAGGACCTCTTATGGAAAGGGTCACCTTTGGAGCCATGGAGATTATGCGCAAGGAAAATGTGGACATTGCCATCGACATTCACGGGGCCGAAACCATGTTCCCGGTCACAAACTGCATTGTCGCTCCTGAAAAATCGATGAGAATTGCCGTCATGACCACTCTAACCGTCAAATCCCGGGAGCATTTCGACAGCCACGTCGAACCGTCGCCATCGGGATTCCGGGGCCTGTCTCACAGGGAAATCGGGGATTACGCGGACACATTTCCTTTTTTACTGGAAGCTCCGATTCCCTTCCTTGACCAGCCGACCGGCCCCAAAACCGTAGATCTCCTCTTGGATGGGAAGGACCCCTTTCTCCTCAGCCTTTCGAAAAAGGGAAAACTGTTCGTACCCTACGACGAAGAGGGGTGGTCTATGGAGAAAAGGGTCGGACAGCACTGTTCCGTCACTTTGGAAATCATGAGTCAATATTCTAAAAAGAACCCGGACAGAACCATCCGGATCAGCAGTGTGCCGCGGTACGCGGACGTGCTCAAAAACGGCGTGGGATACTACTACCACGACCCGAACAAAACGGATAAAAAGAACATCATCTATAACTGAAAACAAATCGAAGGAGTGGTCAAGTGAAAACACGAAAAAAGACAATTATTTTGCTTCTTTTCTTCTTTGTGCTGGCAGGCGTTTCTGTTATCTTCCTTTCCAGCGGGAAAAACCAGGATGTGTCCCTTTATTGGGAAAATCCCGAGAGAGGCTGTACAGTCATCCTGGTCGGAAAGGACGCCTCAACAGACGGTTCGACCATGGCCACCCATTCTGCCGACTGTGGTGTCTGCGACTGGACCTGGAGGCACATCCCCGGAGAAGAGTACGAGCCCGGCTCGGAACGAAAAATCTATCATAAGGGCCAGTTATCCAGATGGCCGGCGGAGGGCGGCATGAAGGGAGAAGCCTACGAAGACATGTATGCCGGTCTGAACATTCCCCAAGTCGAACGCACCTACGCCTACAAGCATTCCGTATTCGGTTACATGAACGAGTTCCAGTTGGCCATGGGTGAATCCTCCATCGGCAACGTCCGGAAGATGAGAAATTCCACTCCAACACCAAAATTTGATATCACCATGCTGACCATCATCGCCATGGAACGGTGCAAAACGGCCCGGGAAGCCATCCAACTCATGGGCTCCCTGGCTGAGAAACACGGTTACGGAAAAGTGGATGGCGGAGAAATGCTGGCCGTCCATGATCCCGGGGAAATCTGGATATTTGAGATCATGCCCGTCGGGCCTCTGTGGACACCGGAAAGCGGAAAACCGGGCGCGGTCTGGTGCGCGCAGCGCGTGCCGGACGACCACGTCAGTCTCTGCCCCAACGAATCACGCATCGGCGAGATAGATCCGGACAACCCGGACTATTTTATGGCTTCACCCAATGCCGTTTCATTTGCAGTCGACAATGATCTTTACGATCCGGAAAGCGGCGAGCCTTTCAACTGGAAAAAGGCCTATTCGCCCAGTCCAATCAGTGCGTCTGCCAGCCGCGGCACTCGTGTCCGGCTCTGGAGATTCTTCAATATTGTCGC
>JAUWVG010000070.1 GCA_030617525.1 Candidatus Aminicenantota bacterium
GCCGATGCCATTGTGGATGAAAAACTGGATGTCGACTTTATGAAGCTCATCCTGGACACACTCGAGGACAAGAACAGAAGTGATGTGCTGTATGCCATGGACCTCTTCGATCTGACAAAAAAGGACAAACTCACTCCGGAAGTCAGAAAACTCATTGGATACAAATCGGATGAGCTAAAAGTCTCCTCCATGGATGTTCTTTTCCAGACAGAGGGAGCCACATTCGCTCCTCAAATGGATGACTCTTTGATGAACGAAAGGGATGAACAAGAAATCAAAGAAATCATGAAACTGGATTCCTACCAGGAAATCATGAAAGGATATATGGACAAAGTCTTGGACACCGACGACAAGGATTCAGAAACCGCCAGAATGGAACTGGCCAAAGGTATAGGCCTTATGGAGGCAACCTCTCCTCTTGTCAAAAGACTGGAAGACCTTATCGACGATGCCTCACTCGATGTGAGCCGCTATGCTATGGAAAGTGCGGCGAAACTGAAGTTAAGAGAGTATATTCCTCAAATTATCGAAAAACTTAAAAATCCTCTCACTCAATCCGATGCTTCGTCGGCTCTGGGCAAATACAGAACAAAAATCATCGGGACTCTTTCAGATTATTTGAGCGCCGATGACGAGGATTTGGACGTCAGAATTTCTATTGTCTCTGTATTAGCACGGATAGGAAACCAAGAAACCGCAGATTTGCTCTCCCTTGAATTGAAGAACACGGAGGATGAAATCGAAACGGAAATCATAGATGCATTAGATAAAATCCGCTCAGGAAATATAAACATTCAGTTTTCAGAAGACATTCTTTTCCCAGAAATTCTAAAAAAGATGGAATATCAATACAGGGCTTTTTTAAATTGCTTTGATGCAGATGTATCCGCAGATGAAGAGGACAAAACAGGTGAGAAATCCAAAGTCCATAAAATCTCTCATGTGGATATTTTCAAGCTTTTAGGGCTTCTCTATCCCTATGAAGATATTATCAAAGCCTATCAAAATATTGATTTGGGCACCAAGGATTCCATTGCCTATGCCGTTGAGCTTCTCGATAACATCCTTCCTGCGGAACTTAAACCTCGGCTCTTCCCATTAGTCGACAACATTTCTACTGAGG
This sequence comes from Candidatus Aminicenantota bacterium, assembly GCA_030617525.1. GTDB lineage: Bacteria > Acidobacteriota > Aminicenantia > Aminicenantales > Aminicenantaceae > JAUWVG01. Next base: position 1,124 of record JAUWVG010000070.1, read on the forward strand.
AACGTATCAATTTATGCAGAAAAGTGCTGCCAATTTTTTCGTCACAAAAGAATCATAAATGAGCGCAACCAGGCCCTTGAATAGACTTCTGAAACGACTCTTTGATGTCAGGCCAGAAGAAACACACACCGCTGTGCTTATGTTTTTCTATTTTTTCCTGCTCACAGCCACCGCATACATCATCATTCCCGTAAAAATATCACTCTATTTGGAATGGCTGTCCTTTGAAAAACTTCCTTATGCTTATTTGCTCACAGCTGTATTGATCGGATTTGTTGTCACATTGAACACAAAACTTTTACACACACTCAAAAGAGAACAGTACATCACTTTTTCTCTTGTATTCTTTATCTCGAATCTCTTCATTTTTTGGTTTCTCTTCAAGCTCGAATGGAAATGGTTGTCCATGATATTTTGGTTCTGGGAGGATATTTTTCTTGGCACATCTGTCACCCAGTATTGGATTCTCGTCAATGATTTCTACAATCCTCGCCAGACAAGACGCCTTGTAGGATTTCTGGTCAGCGGTGGACTGCTTGGTGGAATTGCCGGTTCTCTCATCGCCTCTAGCTTGGCCAATATTCTTGGAACAGAGAATCTTCTTCTGGTCTGCCCGGCCATGCTCATCGGCAGTGTAGTGATTGTGAAAAGTCTTCACAAGCAATCCGAAAAGGACAGAAAAACGGAAACACGAACAAAAGAGAAAAAAAAGAAACCCACTGCAGGATTTGTTGAAAACCTGCAAATGTTCAAGAATAACCGGCATCTGCTGCTTCTCTGTGGGGTTGTCGGTTTTGGTATCATTGTCGCCACCATGATCGATTTTCAATTTAGTTCAGTTGTGGATAACACTTTTAAAGAACAGGATGCACGAACCGCATTCCTCGGCACTTTTTTTACGGTTCTTCTGATATTTTCATACTTCCTTCATGTCTTTACGACCAATCGTATCCTTAAAAATTTTGGACTCAGAACAGCCCTGTTGATTGCCCCTTTCTTTCTGCTCCTCGGATCTGTGGCTGTATTTGCACTCCCTGTTCTTGTCCACATCTACTGGGCCGTTTATCTTAAGGGTGCAGATAAAAGCCTGGCCCATTCCCTTAATCAATCAGTTAAAGAACTGCTCTATATCCCGATACCTCCAGAAATTAAGTACAAATCCAAAGTTTTTATAGATATGTTCGTCAGCAAATTTGCCAAAGGGATAGGGGCTGTGTTTTTACTGATCACCCTCACAATATTTCACTTCACCTATACTCAGATCAGTTATCTTACTCTTGTCTTTATTGCTGCTTGGGTAGGATGTAACCTTTTGATCACGAAGGAATATGTCAATATTGTCAAGAGAAATCTGAGCATAAAGTGGCAGGAAGCTGACGAATTTCTGATGGACAATGTGGATATCGACATGGCAAAACTCGTCTTTGACACCATCGAAAGTAAGAACCGGAGTTCAGTGCTGTATGCCATGAACCTCTTTGACCTTGTCAAAAAAGACAAAATGAGCTCAAAAATGAAACAGATCATTTCAAATAAGTCCAGCGAAATTCAAGCCTCTTCCATGGATTCACTCTTCAATAAGGAAGGAGGGATTCTTTTTCCTGAGCTGGATGATTCTCTGGATGACGAAAGCATCGACACTCAGATCAAGGAGATTATGGAGCAGGATGTTTACAAGGAACTGATGAAGGATCATTTTGAAAAAGTTCTCCACGAAACATCGGAGACTGGAGAAGTGCACAAAATGGAGGCCGCAAAAGCGATTGGTTTGATGCCCCCAGGCTCTTCACTCACAGAAAATCTGGGACATTTGTTAAAGGACGAATCCCCTGAAGTGCTCCGGTATGCCTTGGAAAGTGCGGGGAAAATCAAAAAGCGAAAATTTCTTCCTCTCGTTATTCAGCAGCTCAGCAATCCCAGAACACAGAGAATAGCAAGCCAGGCGCTAATCGATTATGGACCACCTATTACAGGCACACTAAAGGATTATTTGAGCGATCCTGACGAAGATATGGGACTCAGAAAAGAAATTCCGGACATCTTGGCAAGTATTGGAACTCAAAAAGCAGCAGATTCTCTGGCCTTGGAATTTAAAAAGAAACACAGAGAAGTGAGCAATGAGGTCACTGAAGCTCTATTTAAACTCAGATCAAATAATCCTCAAATCCATATTCAAGAAGAGATCATTCTCCCTGAAATCATTCACGTCATCCGGCAAAGCTATATGCTTCTATTTGAAATTCATAAGGCCTTATCAGAAGGAAAAGAAAAAATTGTTATGGCAAATTTGGAAACCAGCCTTGCCAACTCTCTCAAACATATTTTTGAACTCCTGAGCCTTGTTTACCCAAGGGAAGATATCATCAAGGCTTATCAGAATATCACGACTGGCGAAAAAAAGGCCATCGATTACTCTGTTGAGTTTCTCGACAATATTCTGAAAAAAAACCTAAGAGATCTTCTTCTTCCTTTAGTCGATGACATTCCTTTTGAAGATAAGATCGTGCGGTGCAAAAAACTACTCAAAACAATAGAGAAAGATTCTCCCTCTTGAACTTTTTCCTTTTACAGTTTAAAATTTCAAGATAACCATTAAGGAATCGGGAAAACAATGCCAAATTTATATATCTATCCAAAAAAGGATGAATCATTCACTTTTCCTCTCAAACAAAACAAGATATCCATCGGACGGTCAGCAGACAATGATATCGCCATTCTCGATCCCTACAGCTCCGGGCACCATTCACTTATATACCCAAAAGACAACCATTATGTTGTTCGTGACAATAACAGCAAAAACGGAACGTTTCTCAATGGGAAAAAAATCCGGTCTGAAATCATCCTTAACAAGGGGGATGAGGTTCTCGTTGGATCCACACGCATCGTATTTGATCAAGAGATTTCTACCCGTGTAGAAGTCACAGATACGCCGTCCTCCTCAGCCGCAATTAACAGCATGATTCAAATCGAAGACATCCTCAAGAAACAGGATATCAGCACGACGATCAAAGCCAAGGTCCGCCCCATGGATATGGAAATGATGAAGATTGAGCATCAGATATCCTCCGTCATCAGCGAAGTCAGCAAGGCTCTTGTCCTGCACCAGCCTCTAAATGAACTCCTGGAACACATCCTAGATCTTATCGGGCAGCACCTGGGCATGGATAGGGGCATTCTCATGCTCAAAGAAGGAAATCCCCCTCAATTCATCCCGAAAGTTGTCCGAATCAACAATCCCCGTCTGGAAAACCAGAAAATACAGGTCAGCCAGAGCATCATCAACCAGGCCGTCAATCAGCACTCTTCCATTCTCACTTCAGATGCCCAAGATGACACACGATTCAAAGCCGAAGCCAGTATTATAAACCTCAATATTCATTCGGCCATGTGTGTCCCCTTGTGGAACAACAAGGAAATTATTGGCGTTATCTACGCGGATAGAATATTCAAGCTTGAACAATTCACAGAAGAAGATCTGAGACTCCTAACTCTCCTGTCTAACCTAGCGGCTATCAAAATTGAAAATGCTAAACTGGTAGAACAAGGAATCGAAAAAGAAAAAATGGAGAAAGAACTTTCTCTCGCTTCTCAGATCCAGAGAGATTTCCTGCCGAAGGAAAAACCCGAGAGCGAAAAATTTGAAATCACCGGAGCAAACGTTCCATGTTATCAAGTCGGAGGAGACTATTTTGATTTTATTGACATAGATCCTGAACGAATCGGAATCACCATAGCCGATGTTTCCGGAAAGGGTGTCAGCGCTTCTCTCCTCATGGCTTCGCTCCGGGCAGCCCTGCAATCAGAAGTCCATTCAGAATACGACATAGAAAAAATGGTGAAAAAGTTAAATGATTTTGTTCACCGCAGTTCGAGTACGAATAAATTCATCACGTTTTTCTTCAGTGAACTGAATAAAAAAACGTGCGAGCTAAAATATATCAATGCCGGGCACAATCCTCCGCTCATCATAGATCCGAAAGGAAATGTCCGTCGATTAGAAAGTTCTGGATTTTGTTTGGGAATGTTCCCAAATATCGACTATAAAATGGAACAACTGAATTTCGGTGTCGGTGACACTGCTTTGCTATTCACCGATGGAATCACAGAAAGCCGGAACAAGGACAATGAGGAATTCGAGGAACAACGTCTGATTCAAATGCTGAAGAAGAACACAAAAATTGGAGCTCAGGACCTCATGGATAAAATCAACCAGGAATTGGAAGAATTTACAATGGGAACAGAACAAATGGATGATCAAACAATCATTGTAATCAAAAGAGTTTGCTGACCCTTCAGATTTATTTAATTTTCCCTCTTCAACCTGGATAATTCACGAGCCGAGGTTGCTACAGATGCGAGGCATCGGCCCATGAAGTTTATTACGAACGATCGTAGAGAGTGTGGTGACCTCATAATGCTTTCGCAGAGACATGAGATTGCCACGTCGCTTTGCTCCTCGCAACAAATGTGACGTAACGAAGCAGATGTGGTAAGATCGGCTTGCCCTCTTGGGTAAAAAATGCCGACATTTGATATAAACTGGCCAACAAAAAAAGAAAAATCGAGATATTGCTAGAAATCAAAATATCAAGTTGATATTTTTAAAGATATATGAAGGTGTCGGCAGTTTTTATGAATAATTCAGGTTAAATACATTTTGGAGCAGACAGAATACAATCGATATGAAAGACAAAAAGATAATCGTACTGGGATTATCTCTTTTGCTTTTTTGGGCCACCCCTTCAGCTTCTGCCCAGCAGGAAGACCCATCATTTCCATTTTCATCCTTCACTCTTGAAAATGGTCTTACAGTTATACTATCGGTAGACGAATCCCTGCCTCTGGTTTCCATTGTTGCAGCTTATAGAGTCGGCTCTTCCAATGATACACCCGGGAAATATGGCATGGCCTACCTCACGGAAAATCTAATGATGTTTAAGGGTTCCAGAAATATCGGTCCTATGCAGAACATCAATTATCTGAACAGAATCGGCGGGGAATTTAACGCAGAAACAAATGCGGATAAAACAATTTTTTCCCAGACAGTTCCCTCTAACCAACTTGCTCTTGTTTTATGGCTGGAGTCAGATCGGATGAACTCTCTGTCCATCAATGCGTCTAGTGTCCAGCAAGCCAAAAATTCCTTAATAGAAGAAATCCAAATCTTTAGAGCCATTAATCCCTATCGCCAAAGTGCCATCTATTTCGATCAACTCCTTTATGCTAATCCTGCGTACAGTCATCCTGTCATCGGAACCAACATCAATGACATAAGAGATATCAGTGTGGACGATGTTTCTAATTTCTATTCAATGTATTACTCACCAAACAATGCTGTTATCTCCATAGTGGGCAACATCGATATTGTCCAAACCACCGAGCTCGTTCGGAAATACTTTGAATCCATCCCTGCGGGCAAAAAACCAGATCCTATAAACCTTGAAAAACCAGAAGAAACTACAGATACCGAGGAAATCTTTGAACACATCTTGGCCCCATCCCCAGGATTCTATTTGGGTTACAGGCTTTCCCCTCCCTATACAAATGATTATTACATATTAACCATTATTGATTATCTTCTGCTTCAGGGAAAGAGCTCTCGTTTATACAAAAGACTGCTGGGGAAGCGGACAGCTTTTCATCTAGAAGGTGGAATTGAAATCAGAAAAGATTTCACTGTTTTTAAATTAATGGCCCTCACTAACGAAGATATGATGAAAGAAAGAAGCCGAAGAGCCGTTTTTTCTGAAATCCACAGATTACGAACAAACCTCATCCAGGAAAAAGAACTCCAAAGGGCCAAAAATATGTTTAAAGCCGACTACCTCAAGCAGTTTGAAACGACGCTGGGCAAGGCGGTTCATCTTGCTGAAACCTATATCGAGAAAGGACATTTGGATGAACTTTTTTCAGAGTTGAACAAATACATGAGAGTCACTCCAACACACGTCATGAGGGCCATGAACAGCTACTTCTCACAGGGAAGTATTCTCCTCGAAATAACAATTAGATAATGCAAATAAAGACTAAGACATCTTCGGCATTTTTTATTTCACTCATATGGCTTTGTATATGGGGTATCCCTTTTACGCATTCTCTCTCGGCACAAGAGCGATTCAGAAGATATGTGCCAGACCCTGATCCTCTCCCCCTTCTCAATCTTCCGGACATCGAACCTATCACTCTCTCCAATGGATTAGGCCTCACCGTAATCCGTCAGAACAAAACTCCAGTGATTCATCTTCGAATGGTTATTTCAGTAGGAGAAAACTCTTCTCCCGAAAATTTGCCAGGAATGGCTACGTTTACAGCAAACATGCTCAATCGAGGAGCGGGATCTTTCAACTCTGGTCAAATCGAAGAAGCCATCGAATCTATAGGCGGAAAGATGGACACAGCCGTCTATCCAGACTACACCCTGTTTTCTTTTTCATTCCTTGAAGAATCCTTGGATGTGGCACTGGAGATTTTAAGCAAGATGTTCATGGAGCCAACCTTCCTCAAACTGGAAATCGAAAATATCAAAAGAACGATGTTTTATGATTTACGTCAAAAAATCACAGATCCAGAGTTTTTAGCAAAAAAAATCCTGTATCATGTATTATTTCGCAACCATCCCTTCCGGAATATCATGTTCAACGATGATGTCATAAAAAACTATGATAGAGACACTCTATTTTCCTTTTTTAATTCATACTACCGCCCAAATAATGCCCAGATTGTATTGATTGGAAACATCAATCTCAACACAGCCACTCGGAAAGTCAGCCACTATTTCAACGAATGGCAGAAAAAAGACATAGAAAATAAAGTTGTGCGATCACCTCAACCAAATTCCGCGACAAAAATATGTTTTATTGATCTCCCAAGAGAAAAAGATGCCACAATTTACCTGGGAAATATTTTATCTCCTGAAGTCAAAGACAATATGTTTCCTTTATTAGTCTTTAACCAAGTCTTGGGAGGAACCCCCTACAGCCGTCTTCATATGAATTTGCGTGAGTCCAAGGGCCTTGCCTATTGGACATTCAGTGAGGTTGAATTTTTTTACCAATTTGGCCTTATTTTTATCAGAGCCAAAGTCCAGCCTGAATCAATTTATTCATCTATTACAGAAATCATTAAAGAAATTCAAAATGTATCACAGAACAGAATCCCCAACAGTGATATAGAACGGGCCAAATCTTACCTCATAGGGAA
>JAUWVG010000058.1 GCA_030617525.1 Candidatus Aminicenantota bacterium
TTCAAATTCAGGGCCTTCTGCTTCACAATTTTTAACCACATAATACCGTGAACAATGGAGAAAACAGTTGAAACAGGATTTATTCTTAACCTTGTATTCGGAGGCCAATTTCTGTCCGGAAATCTTTTCCAGATAATCACACACGCCCTTTTGAAAGTGGTTCGTAGGGAGGATACCAAGACCGTTGAGATCGGACATCAACATTGTTGTCCCCATGTCATACCGCTTCTGATACTCCGGATGGATCTGAATATTTTTTTCCATTTTTTGGACTTCACTGAGGAATCCAAGAGGATCAGCCACTTCATGAGAAAGAACCCCCCGGACCGCAATGGCTTTAAGGTTCTTTGAGCCCATTATCGCTCCCATCCCTGTACGCCCATTAACTCTGTTTCCACTGGACACAATTGAGGCAAAGTGGACCTGATGTTCTCCAGCAGGACCAATAGCCGCCACCTGAACCGCAAAGTCTTTTAGGTCCGTTCGAATCGCTTGAGTGGTTTCGATAACGGTAGTCCCTGCTAATTCCGGACATTCGATAAACTGCACACCTTGATCTGATATTTTCACGTAGGAAAGACCTTCCGCTCTTCCTGTCAATATTATCTGATCAAAGCCCGTCGCTTTCATTTCTGCTGCAAACTGTCCTCCTGCTGCGGAATCACCAAGGATTCCTGTCATAGGAGATCTGGCGGTCACTGTATAGTATGCCGATGCAGGAACAAGTGAACCTGTTAGAGGCCCCACTCCAAAGATCAGGATATTTTTCGGATCAAGAGGATCACAGCTGAAATCAAGTTCCTCATAAAGTCTTTTTGTGTTGGCCGCACGACCTCCAATAACAGATTTGATCCATTTCGAGCTCAGTTCTTCGATACAAAATCTGCGTTCTGTCAGATCAATTCGCAGGATTCGACCGCCATATCCATATTTAAGCATGCCGAGCTCTCCACTTCTTTCGTATTTTTAATCCCTGTTCCTTAAGAAACCATTGTTGTTTTTGACTAACGTTTTTCCTTTTCGTCTTTTTGAAAGCCCCGGACAGTGAAACAGATTGTGCTTGATTTTGTTGAATAAACTCGATGGCACCTTCAGAGCATGCTTCGACGCACTTTGGTTTCCCACCGCAGAGGTCACAGACATAGACAATATCGTCATGAATTTCTATTGCACCGATAGGACAGAGTTTTTCACATATCCCACACAATGTGCAGACTGTCGGTGAAATAATAATCTGTCCATCTTTCCCAAGACTCATGGCATTGTCAGGGCAGCGCATACAGTACCGCTCTTGACATTGGTTGCATACAACCGGCCCATCCAATCCTAACTCATAGAGGCTCAACACCTTGATCCTGGATTTTTGCCTGTTGATCCGCCCTGTATGGAAAAAAGCACAGGCCACTTCACATCTTCTGCAGCCTGTGCACTTTGTCAAATCAACTTTAATCATGGGATGTTCGTATCTCAGTCCACCTCTTCCAATCTATACTGAACGAGGCCCTTGGGATCAGGACAGGAAAAATTTTTGACATCTTTCACCCAATGTCCTTCTTTAAGGTCTTTTTTTTCTGAAAATATCGGAAAAATCGGCATCATACTTTGTAGAGCCCATATACAAACAAACTGATCCTCAGGGATCGTGAGCTTGGAGTTCTCCACGTAGAAATAATCGCCGACTTTGACCGGAAGATTACAGTAACCGTTAATTCTTTCCACAGTGATCTTGATTTTTGACATTTTTGTCCTCGCCTAAATATCCTCAATGAATTCCGTCTATTTTGTCAAAAAGAACAGGAACACGCAAGCTCTGTAAAGAAGTTTTTCTTCCGATTAGTTGATGCAGTTTATGAAAAGGATTCGAGGATTCAAGGTTCAAGGATTCAAGTGCTTTTTTAAACAATTTAAGATGCAAAGGATTCAAGGGTTCAAGGACCTTTTCTTCATAATTCTTAATCATTTTACTCGACCCCCTGAATCCCTGACCCCTAGAATCCTTAAAATCTACCACCTCTTTTGGAGCTGAACCTATAATTAGTATTTCTTCAGCGGGGGTTACAAAGAAAAGGAGACTTTGAGGACGAAGCCTCTTCCCGGAGCGTCCACTCCCAGCTCATCGGCTGAAAACCTGTAGGTCTGGTCAAACAGATTTTGAACGATAGCATGTAATGTCACTTTTGAACTGAACTTGTATCCAAAAATGGTGTTAACAAGGGAGTAGCCGTCGATTTCTTTTTCTAAAGGCCCCGGATTTTTGTGAGACGCAGCCAGTGTCACTTTTGGTTCCAGCCAAAATCTCCCTAGTGAAAATTTGGTCCAGAGCCGCAGTCGTGATGAGGGGATATAATTGAGATATGTATCTGAATCTTTTTCACGACCTTTAATATGATGAAAATTGACATATAGTTCCACATCTTTGAAAACTGAAAGATAAAATTCACCTTCTAGACCCGAAATGCGTGCCTGAGAAAGATTCCTGTAAAAAAATTCTTCTTCAACCAATCCGGAATATTTTTGGATCATATTGCTGATAGAATTGCTGAATCCATAAATTGACGCAAAAAATTTATCATGAAGGTACCTCAAACCTATATCAAGGTTAAGGCTTTTCTCGGGCTCCAGGTCCAGATTCCCAAATACTGTCCCTCGACCGGTCAATCCTGTATAAAACAGTTCGGAAATCGAGGGGAAACGGAATGAACGACCGACATTGACTAAAAGCGATAGACGGGAGCTTAATTGAATTTCTGAACCAAAATAGGCTGTCAAAGATTGATCTTTCCTGGATATTCGATTCTTTAACATGTCAAGATTGCTTGTTTTGATCAAATCGAATCTTGCACCCATATTAAAAGTTACAGAAGGAAGAAGAGAAATTTTATTATCGATATACAGTCCAAAATTTTGTCTTTGGGCATCTTGAAGCGAAAATTCATCTATTTGGGACGTTACGTTTTCATTCTCGTCATATGTCCATTCTTTGTTGCTGTCTTCGAGACCTCCTCGTCCGAAAAAGTCGATGCCAAAACTCAGGATATGATTTTCAGCCACATCTTTGTTTCCTCTAATTTTGAATCCGTAGTTGGTCCCCTCAACTTTTGCCAAATTTCTTTTTTGAACGGATAAAGATTCTCTTAAATTATCTTTTTGGGTCTCAAGAAAGGAGCGCATGACAAAAATAGATGCGCTTAACTTATCAAGATAAAATTTGTTTTTAACTTCATAACCTAGAGTAAAAAAAGTGTTTCTTTCGTCAGGGTACCACCGCGGCTTTAGTCTTGAGGTGGGACTTGGTTTACCGATATCGATGCCCTGGTAGTGAAAAGCTGTCATATAAAGCTTGGAATTATTTCCCTCTCTGTTCATTTTAAAAAGAATGTCATAATCTGAATACTGTGACTGTTCAATTTTTCCTGATGGAGCGGTATAATCATCGGCCTTTTTTCCATTAACTCCCAGCATAAATCCAAATTGTCCTAGAGAGCCAGAAATATTTGCCGATCCGGCTCTCTCATTCTTGACTGTATTATAACCGAGCTGGAAACTTCCCTTAAATGGAGTATTGGCGTCTGGTGATTTTGTTACAATGTTAATGATTCCTCCAACAGCTCCCGAGCCATAAAATACAGAATATGGCCCTCTGTTTACCTCAATATGATCAATATTGTTGAGATTGATAAAAGAGGCACTTGCCCCGATCCGCCTTTCGGAAGTGATGCGAACTCCATCTAATAAGAGAAGAATTCTGTGTTCGGCCAGACCCCGTATCGCCGGCACCATGGAATACCCCCCTTTTCCCACAACGGCAACGCCGGGTATTTTTTCCACAGCTTCTGCGACATTTGCCGTGCCCAACTCCGAGAGAACACTGCTTGGAAGAATGGTGCGGTGTGAAGGAAGGTTGATGTCAATAATGGAATCGGCTTCAGCCGTGACCATGACTTCTTCCTTAATTATCAATATTATGGGATTATTGGACATCAAGACAATATCGAGGGCTTTTCCCTTCTGCTCTATGAGATTAATCTCCTCACTGAGAGGGATATAGTCCGGATGGGAAAACAGGAGGAGAATTCTTTCTCCAACTAGATTCTCAAGAACAAGTGTTCCATCACTCTGTGTCTGAGCTGTGATAGATGTATTGACAACTTCCACATGAACACTCTCAATCGGCTTTCCAGCCTGATCAATGACGCGAATCTTGATCGATTCGTCAGGATTCGAATAGAGAAAAATTGCGAATAAGAGCAACGATACAATACAAATCATACGTCGATTCATTTATACCTCAAAGCAGTCGAGGGTATCTTGGTGTTTTTTTATTTCCAAGAAATGGATGGCTGTTGGGTTGGTGCTGTCCTGAAGTGATATACTCTTATGAACTCGCGGTTTGTACTTTATTGCTTCTCTCCATTCCAGCAATTTATTAAAAGGAAACCATTGGAAACTAGAAAAGATCAGAAGAATTCCAACAATAAGTATTGCCAGACAAAATTCTTTTTTAAAGACGAGCTTCTTTGTTAATTTGTTTTTTAGATAAGCACAGAATACTTTCCAGTTATAGATCATATGGAAAACAATGAAAACAATGAATAAAATAGAGAAAGTGATGTGCATTCCTCTCCAGGCTTCTCTTGATAGCAAAAGCAACTTCCAGTTGATTTCTCTGGCAATCTCGCCTGAGGGAGAAACATAGAGGCATATTCCGGATAGCAGGAGAATGATGAATGATAAGAATGTAGTGAAAGATATGAATGCTTTGGTGTTGAACTTATTTTTATGAAAGGACATAGAGCACTCCTTAATAAAAAATATATCCGATAATTAATGCGGAGGGTTGATTCCTCCTAGGCTATTTATGAACATCTTCGTAAATGAGAGAATTAAATTTAAAGAGCATAATAATTATACAATAATTTACGTAAGTCAAGAGAATCTTCTCGACAACTTCATCATATAGGATTTCTTTTTCCAGTCACCACATTCTCTGCGATAGTTCGTGATGAACTTCATACATCGACGTCTCGCATCTGTGGCGCCCTCGTAAATAATCCAGGCTAATCAGACCGATATTTTCTTATTTCTGACGGATCATCATTATCCAAAGCCAAAGATTCAATGGTTTTCATCAGAACGGGATGCACAACACCGGGATCCATTTCTCTCAAGGGAACTAACACAAAATTTCTCTTATGCATTTGGGGGTGTGGAATTTGTAATCGGGGAGTCTGCTGAATTAACTCTCCAGCAAGAATAATATCAATATCGATTTCGCGCGGCCCTTTTGGGATGGATTTTAAACGACCCAATTTTGTTTCAATTTTTTTTATGATATCAAGAAGCTCGTCAGGAAGCAGTCCGGTAAACACTTCGAGCATCTGATTCAGAAACCATGGTTGAGACAAATAATCTACGGGTTGAGTTTCATAGATCGAAGAAGACCTTAAGATTTTGATATGTTCTTTTTCTAGAAGAAAACAAGAATCACTCAAATTCTTTTCTCTGTCACCGATATTACTCCCTAAGCTCAGAAAGTATTTCATCATCGAGTTCATAAAATTTCCAGTTGTTTGCTTGAGTATATCAATACGCTCAATGAGAAACTATTGTTTATCGGATTTACTCAAATTCATAAATGAATTTTCCTCAAAATACCTCTCGATTTTTCTGTTGATTTCTGCCATTATAATAAGAAAATGCAGAAAATCGAAAAGTGGAGAATGCAAGAGCTCGCCATAGTTCTCAACCAGTTGATTGAATTGTTAAAACGCGGCAATCATACAGAATGGGCGAATGTCTTCTCGCACTATTATTATGAATCGCAAAAACTTCTTCTCAGAAAAGAGTTCGATCTCAATGATTTGAAGAAGCTCCTTCAGAATATCGGCAACTGCTTCATAGGTTCCAGTTCTTTCAGGAATCTTACGCTCTGGCAGGACAATCAAGACAGGAGTGAATTTTTAAATAAGGAATTCAATCAAGTCCGTTCAAGGCTGTTGGTAATTCTAGCTCAGATGGAAAATCAGTCTGTAGAGTATGTCAATTAGCCTGAATTATTCATAAAAACTACTGACACCTTCATTTATCTTCAATGATATCAACTAGATTTCATGATTTCAGGTAATATCTCGATTTCACACTGTTAATTGGCCATTTATACAATATGTCAGTATTTTTGACCCCAAGAGGGCGAACCGATCTTACCACATCTGCTTCGTTACGACCCATTCGTTGCGAGGAGCAAAGCGACGTGGCAATCTCATGTCTATGCGAAAGCATTATGAGGTCACCACACTCTCTGCGATCGTTCGTGATGAACTTCATGGGCCGATGCCTCGCATCTGTAGCAACCTCGACTCGTGAATAATCCAGACTAGTTAAATATCAAAAAGTCCAAATCTCTTTAACACCCTCATAACAGACAAAGTGACCCAGAGATGATCTTCTATCGTCGATTTTTTTAATACGGATTTCCAATATCCATCAGAATTCTGCTTTTTCAACAGCCAGTTTATTGCGTGTTGAACTCTTTCATCTTCTACATCAAAGTCAATACGGGAGAGAGAATCCATGCTGCTTAATATATCGGTCGCCCAAAATGGAAATGTGATTTCTTCCCAATATCCAGCCAGATGCCGGTCTTCATATTTATCAGGTCTAAAAAAACGGCTCAATAGTAATCCTCCAGCTTTTTTGATCTCTTTATGATTCTTCCACTTGGGAGAGGAAGCAAAAGAACGGAGGACCATCCCAGTGACTAAATGAGAAAATGGCATGGATTTATTAGGTTTAACCGGAGAAAGTTTAAGCTGCGCTTGGAGCGTGTAGCGTTTGCGGAGTTCTTCTTTTGCTATAGTCCGATAAGGGATGACCCATCCTCCCCCATCCTGTTTGTGCCGCATAAGCCAGCGAAAGGCTTTTTGTACACGTGGGTCTTCGTCTAAGCCAAAAAGACAGAGAATTTCCAGAGTCAGTGCATGGTAGGTTGGAGAATATTCATTGAGATAAGCTCCTCGAAAATCCCCCTCCTTTGTCTGTGTAGAGAACAAAAAATCAATTAATTTTTGGATCCCTTCGTCCTCGAGTAAACATCCAAAATTGTGCAGATGAAAGGCATTTCTCAACGTATCAACGATATAATAAGTATTTTCCCATCGGGGATGCCCTTCATATTTTTTTTTGCACCATCCTCCGTTAGGTCTTTGGCTTTCAAGAATTCTTATCCGTGCTGCAAATTTTTGAAGGTTCTTAAACTCTCGATCCACAGGAACTTCAAGGATGTCCTTTTTTAGCCAGTACAAAATTGGCAGATTTCCTCTCGCTAAAAGAAATTCAATGGCCTTATTCGTTTTTGTCTTCATTGATTACTCAAATACCCTGAAACCATAGATTGTATGCTATTTTATGTTTTCCTGTCAACATATTCTTCATAACATGCTGTTATTAAATAAGTTGCTCGACTATTCGATTTTTTATGTATTGATGATTTTTAAAGAAAATTATAGGTCAGCACGGTTCAAGAATACAGCAGCGTGGTCCTCCCTGAACACATTCAATTTTAGCTTTTGGATCCACGATAGTACAGCAATAGCCTAAACAGATTTCCGGGTTGTGCTGAAAAAGTTCTGTACTCAGGTATTTCATACCGGAATCAGGGATGATAGTCACAATAGTTTTATCTTCCCCAAGTTCTTTACCCACTTCTAAGCATGCATAAACATTAGCACCAGCAGAGTAACCAGCAAAAATCCCCTCCAGCCTGGAAAGTCGGCAGGTTGTTGCTTTTGCCTCGTTATCAGAGACTTTAATGACTCCATCATACCTCTCATGTTCGAGAAGATCCGGCACAAAACCTTCTCCGATTCCCTGGAGTCGATGATAACCCGGACTTTCCCCCTGGATGACCGCCGAATTGGCCGGTTCCACAACATAAACTTTGATTTCAGGATTTTTTTCTTTCAAACCTATGCTAACACCCATGGCTGTCCCTGAAGTTCCAACCCCTGCCACAAAGACATCGATCTTCCCCTCAGTCGCTTCCCAGATTTCTTGGGCCGTCGTTTTTTGGTGGGCAATGGTGTTCGCAGGATTGGCAAATTGGTTAGGCATAAAATGATGTGGAAGAGAGGCCAATTCTTCAGCTTTTGCCAGGGTAGCCTCAAGATCTTCTTTGATAAAAGTTCCCGGTTCAGCATCTCCTTGACTGGGGACAAGAATCAATTCCGCTCCAAATGCCGTCACCATGTCCTTCCTTTCCTGGCTCATCTGTTCAGGCATGACAACGATCATGTGGTACCCCTTTAAGGCACAAACAAATGATAAGCTGGTTCCCGTATTACCACTTGTCGGCTCAACGACTGTATCTCCAGGTTTTATAGTTCCTTTGCGCTCAGCATCCTCAATCATGGCTAAAGCTATTCGGTCCTTGACACTACCGCTAGGATTGTAGAATTCCAATTTCCCCAATAGAACAGGTTTGAAATTTTTTTTAATTCTGGACATTCGAACAATGGGAGTATGACCGATCAAATCCAGCATGTTTTCATATATTGTCATTCCGATCTCCTCATATAGTAAGGGAGTGTTATAATATGATTCTCAAATTTCATAACCAAAGAACGCGTATTATAGCATAATTACTATTTTCGATTACAATATTATTGTTGTACAATACACCTGAACGATTCATAATAAATGTCGACATTTACTTTTATTTCTGTATTCTTATTATGTTCCTTTGCTTTTCAGGAAAACATTTTGAAAACTTTATTTCCGCTAGACTTTTTATCCATAATCAATATTTTTCACCCACGGGGCGAGCCGATAATACCCCATCTGCGTTGTTGCGACGCATTTGTTGCGAGGAGCAAAGCAACGTGGCAATCTCATGTCTCTGCGGAATCATTATGAGGTCACCACACTCTCTGCGATCGTTCGTGATGAGCTTCATACGTCGACGCCTTGCATCTGTGGCATTCTCAACTCGTGAATAATTCAGGTAAATAAATGAAAAAAATATTCAGCTGGACATTTTTTATGTCCCTCACCCTATTGTGCGCCTCGGCTATAGCCTACACAATTCACTATTTTATCTTTAAAGACGCCCACCACATTTTTATCTACATGGTCGGAGATTTGGGCTTTTTG